>DNFZ01000225.1 GCA_003486785.1 Clostridiales bacterium
CGCCATAGGTTTCACCGGTGGGGATGCCGACCGCGGTCACTTTACCGGTCGAGTCAACCGTAGCCACAGCGGTGTTGCTGCTGGTCCAGGTGATCGCGGGATCTGCTGCACCAAACGGGGTGACGACGGCGGAGAGCTGCTTCCAGCTTCCCTTGTAAATAGAGGCGCTGGTGTCGCTGATCGAGATGCCGTCAACAGCGATGGTATTGACCGAAATCAGGCAATTTTGCGTTGCGGCCGGATTATCGTTTGAAGTTGCGGTTACGGTCACCGTGCCGGAGAAATTGCGCAAGACCTTGACCGTGCCGGTGGCATCTACGGAAACATCGCTTCCTTTTCCCGCTTCAACTTCCCATTTCACAGTTTTATCGGTTGCATTGTCCGGACCGATGGTCGCGGTGAGCGTGTATGTGCCGTTGACCGGGAGCGATAGCGCCGTCCGGTCGAGCGCAAGACTGCTCACGGGCGTCGGCGCTTTTTCCACGGTGATGGATACTGTTTGCGTATAGCTCGTGCCGCGGGCGCGAATGGTGACAATCGCCGTACCGATGGACAGGGCTGTGGCGACGACTTCGCCGTTTGAGGTCAGGGTTGAAGTATCGATCGCCACGATGGCAGGCTTGTCAACGGAAGCGACAAGGCTGGCAAAGCTGCCGCCGCCAACGGTAGAGGAGAGCGTAATCGGCGCGGTAACGCCCATCGTCATGCTCGCAGTGGAAGGAGCGACTGAGAGCGACGTGGCAGAAGGCGAAACGACGATTGGAACGGTTTTCGTCGCGGTTACCGTAGTCTCCGTGCCCGCATAAGCCTCTGTCACGCTGACTTTCAGCGTATTTTGCGTGCTGAGCGCTTCGGCGGTTGTGATCTCGTCCGTACCCTCTGCATCCTTGTACAGGCGCAGCGTATACTTTGAGCTATCCAGCGTAACCGGATCGGTCATGTTGCTGTAAGTTGCCTTCACAACAAGGCCGCTGAGGTTCATGAGCTCGCCTGCAAAGTAGGAAAGCTGCGCAGGGCCTGTTACTTCAATGCTCTGCAGGATGTGCCGCTGCACAGAGATGGTGACGTTTTTGGTCACCGTAACGTTGTTGGTCTGTCCAGCCGGTTTATAGGTATACTTCAACGTCAGCGTTTTAGAGCCGATATCGGTCGCTTGAAACGCATACTGCGAGCCTACGGCGGGGTTGTAGACTGCGGTGCCAATCATGATGACGTATTTTCCCGAACTGATCGCCGTTGCAAGTTCAAGAACCGTGCCGTCCACATTGGCGGGGGTATCGTCATAGAGCTTGACTTCAAGCGAGGCGTTGACCCAGTCGAGAACCAGATCGGTTCCATACTGGTAGAGCGTCTTCGTCGTCGGCGCGAGGGTTACCTCAAGCCTCGGATTTACATCGTAGTCCGCAAGCGCGGTGGTGGGCACCAGTACGAGCAGCATAAGCAAGCTCAAAACCAGTGCGATAGTGCGTTTCATTCGGTACACATCCTTTCTTGCATGAAAGACATACTGTCGCGAGAATTATACATGACAGGTATATATATGTAAACATAACCACGTAAGATGTTACGGATATTTCACACATCAAACGGGAAATGGGACTGGAACTCCCTGAAAAGCGGCATAAACATATCATGATTACGAAAAGATGGCACCCCTTTTCACAAAACGTTTGATATTGATTGACATTCTGATTTCGATTTCGACCGTTTTTTGCCCAGATTTTTTGACAGAACACAGGTTTAGCGCTGGTTGAAACGCGCTGCGGTCGGACCCGGCCGCTCGCCGGATAAAAATGCATAAAAATACTTTCTGCGCATGATTATACGGCAATGCTTTCGCCGGGTGTGACGAAGCCGCACGCAATATCGCTTCGGGTAAAGAGAGATTCGATCCGATCAGCACGCGCGTGTGATATAATCACGGAAGCGGACGGGTTTTATCCCGTAACATAAATAACATCTATTTTAGCTGAATCNNGACTGTGCAATTGTGTTTGTTTGCGTTGATGAAACCAAACAGGCTGGAGTTGATGGGATCCATATGGCTGGAATAGAACGAAGAATAACAGAGCATGGAAAGGAAGAAACAAATGATGAAGATCGCACGGATGCTGTTTGGCATTCTCGCGGTGGCGTTGATGCTAACCGCCTGCGCGCCGGCTCCCGCAATGGAGGAAGCGACTCCCGCGCCGGAGGCTACTGCCGCACTGGAGAACACGGAAGAAACATCCGATACGCTTGCGTTTTCTCTGACCACGCTGACGGGAGATACGCTCGATGAGACGGTTTTTACCGGAAACAAGCTTGTCATGGTGAACTATTGGGCGACGTGGTGCGGTCCCTGCGTGAGTGAAATTCCCGATCTGATTAAAATAAGCGACAGCTATGCGGACAAAGGGTTCGCGCTCATCGGTGTGCTCACGGGCGACAATGACATCAGTGGTGCAAAGGCGCTTATTGAAGCGGTGGGCATGAGCTATCCCGTCGTGTTGCCGGAGGGTTTTTTCCTCGATCATGCGGACGGCATCTATGCCATTCCGACTACGCTGTTCTTTGATGCCGAAGGAAATCAGATCAATGCGGCAGTCGTTGGCGCAAAGAGCTATGACGACTGGGCCGGCTTGATCGACCTGCTGCTGGAACGGGTTTCCTGATGAAAGCGGCAAGACGCGCGCTGCCTTATTTTCTGCTCGTGCTTGGAGCGGGGTTGATCGTGCTGGGCTACTTTGGCGGCGAGGTCAGCGTTGTTCTTTCGCGCGCTGCAAATATCTGCCTGGAGTGTATCGGCATTGGCTAAGCAATATAAGCGAAACAAAATGCGCAACTGGATTCAGGGCGCGTGGACGGTCGTCTCCAACGGCTATCTGGCCGGTTTTGTCAAAGGGCGGATCTGGCAGGGGGAGAGCAAGGCTGTCTGTGTTCCGGGTTTGAATTGCTATTCCTGCCCGGGAGCGCTCGGCGCTTGCCCCATCGGCTCGCTGCAGGCGACGCTGGCCGCGCGCGATGTGAAGTTTCCGCTGTATGTCACGGGCTTTCTGCTCGCGTTTGGCGCGCTGTTCGGGCGGTTTGTGTGCGGATTTCTCTGCCCCTTCGGCTGGGTGCAGGATCTCTTGTATAAGATTCCGTCCCGAAAGATCGGTTCTTTCAAATACGACCGCTTGCTGCGGTATCTCAAGTTTGTCGTGTTGGCGGTGTTGGTCATCCTTCTGCCCGCGCTGGTGAAGAACGCGGCCGGGGTAGGTGCGCCATGGTTTTGCAAGTGGGTATGCCCTTCCGGCACACTCTTTGCGGGCATCCCGCTGCTGCTGGCAAATCCGACGCTGCGCGCGGTTGCAGGGTTTATCTTCAGCTGGAAGATGGCGCTGCTGATTCTCATTCTCGGACTTTCCGTGTTTCTCTACCGTCCGTTTTGCAAGTATCTTTGCCCGCTTGGCGCGGCATACGCGCTTTTTAACAAGGCGTCGTTTTATCGGCTCAAGCTCGACGAGAGCGCCTGCATCCACTGCGGCATCTGCAAGCGCGCCTGCAACATGGGCGTCGATCCATCGAAAACGCCGGACGACATGGAGTGCATCCGCTGCGGAGACTGCGTGAAAAACTGTCCGACCAAGGCATTGAGCGCAGGGTTCCTTACCGGCAGACGAAAGGCGAAGGCAAGCGAATCCGGCGGCAACACGGAGCAAACAGAACCCCGGATATAAGGTTAACCGGATCAAGCAAGCAAGCGGCGCATGCAGGTGCATACGCCGCTTTTTTCGCGCCAGGCGTTATCATTTCTATTCTTCGAGCTTGCTGATGAGCGTACCGATCCGGTCATACAGAATCGCCGTATTGTCCTTTTTCTTGAGCGGTTTATCTTCGTC
>DNFZ01000100.1 GCA_003486785.1 Clostridiales bacterium
CTGTTTCCAGCATCATCGAGAGAATCTCCGTTTCCGTTTCGCGCATGCCGTCCTTGGCGAGGCGGCCGATATTCCGGATGGTGTTGTCCACGCCCTTGACGACGATGCCGTCCCCGCTGACAAACTCCTGCTTTTGCGTATACATGCGATAGCCAAGAATGCCCGCATCCACCGCAACGGCAATTTTTGCCGCGCAGCTCGCCTTTGCCCCGTCGCAAACCATGCCGCTGATGATNNCCCGCGCCCGCGCCGCAACCCGCACAGACTGCGCCGCAGAAGGCGGAGAGCCTGCCGATGCCGGTCTTTTGATGAATCGTGACCAGGTCAGAGACGATTAAAGCGCGCAGCAGCGCCTCCTTAGAAAACCCACGCTCCCGAGCCCAGATCGCAATCGGTACACTTGCCGTGATGCCCTGATTTCCAGAGCCAGATACGATCACGACCGGAAGCTCGGCGCCGCTCATGCGGGCATCCGATCCGGCGGCGGCATAGGCGCGCGCGCGGGCGACGATATCTCCGTTTCCCTCGCAAAGCAACACGTGGCCGATATTCGCACCGCAACGCTGGCGCATGCCGTATTCCGCGATCGTCATATTCATCGTGAGCTGACGCATCAAAGGCGCGCGGACAAGATCGAGATCTACCGTGTCCGCAAATGCAACGATATCTGCCGTATTGAGTATATCTGGCGCATTGCTTTCATATCCCGCCGGTGCAACTGGAAGGTCAAGAACAATCTCTCCGTTTCGCTCGATGCGCACCACGTTGGTATGCGCGCCCGCGATGCGAATAAAGGCCGTATCCGTTCCAAGCCAGCCTGTGATGCGGATGTCGAGCGTTAAACCGACATCAGCGCAGGCGACCAGTATCTGCGCTGTCTGCAAATAACTGTCGATTTGTTCGCGTTGCTCGGGCGTGATGCCGTCGATCACTTCAAGCAACCTATCGCAATCCCCGGCGACCGCGCCGGCAGCGGCGGCGGCAGCTATGCCCTTTTTCCCGTTTGTACCGGGCACCACGACGCTTTTCGCGTTCTTGAGGATGTTTCCGCTGACGCAGACGTGCATGCGCTCCGGCAGCGCGCCGAGCGTCCGCCGCATCAGCGCGGCAGCGTAAGCAATCGCGATGGGCTCCGTACACCCCGTGGCCGGAATCAGCTCATGGTGCAACAGCGCGCAGTAAGCGCCGATGGTCTCCTGCGTCAGCATGGCGTTGTTTCTCCTTGCGTATGATTGGTGATCTGTGATCTTATGAGTTTACTATATCGCGCACGAATGTGCAAAAAATGCTACCTAAGCAGAGAGTTCACCTGTTTTTGCGAAAGTTGGCGAAGCAGAATCTCTTCCGCTTCGCCAATGAGATGCGTGCGATTTTCACTCACTTGTTTTCTTCCTAGCGCTCCGCTATCCCGCGGGCAAATCAGAACGCTTTTTGACTTTCCGGCTGAGATACGATCATGTTCCAACTCTGGCCGATAAATCCGGGACGCGCCATCTCGCGCTTATTTGAGATAAAGCCCAACGATCATAAGATCTTGATCAAGCGAGATTGTGTAGACAAGATTTGCATCCGCGTGCTTGGCCAGCACCTGCACGACCGCATACTCTTCGCCGGTCGCTTCGTCTTTCACACCGGAAAATGTGGTTTTTGAGATCGTTTGAAATGCGCCGGCTTTTTCGTAGATCGGCGCCCAGCCCTCCTGAAGTTGAGCGGCTGTGATCGCGCCCTGAAGATCATCTCTCATGAAGAAAATGATAGAGTCATAATCGCCCGCGGTCGCAAGTCCAACCACTTCTTCCGCGGCGGTGCCAACATCTTCCTCATCAAACCCGTTCGGTAATTTGTTTGACGCGCAGCCGATCATGCTTATGCCAAGCACCAAAACGAGTGCGATACCGATCAATCTTTTTATATGCTCTTTCATTGTATCATCCTCCATTTCCTTCGTAATAGTATATCACAATAACAGGCTGGTGTTCCCGCACGATTGAAAAATTCGCCCTGTGTTCATCATTTAGCCCAAGTTTCCCATTCGGGCGATCCGGCCGCGCGCCCTGCATTTCCATTTTTTTAACATGCGAGCGGCATACGCAGCAGAGCCGCAGCCGTTCTCCGTGTTTGCTTGCAGTTTTTACGACATTCATGGTATTATTGTTGATAAAATCGAACAAACAGGCAGGTATTGATATGCGCAAAGACGGCAGGCGTGTCAAGGACGCAGACCCGATCTATACGATCATCCCATACATTCTCAAATACCGTTACGACTCGATGAATATGATCGAGATCGATATTCCGGTCGCTCCTATGCAGTCGTATCTCAACGAAAAGCGCAGGCAGGGGCATCGTTTCTCCCATCTTGGCCTTGTGCTCGCGGCATATGTGCGCACAGCGGCGGAGTATCCGCTGCTCAACCGCTTCATCGTAAACAAGCGCATCTATCAGCGCAACGAGTTTTCCGTCGCGATGGTCGTGCTCAAGCCCGGCTCGCTGGACGAAACCATGAGCAAGATGTATTTCCAAATGGAAGACGACATCTTTGCCGTGCATGAGACCATGGATCGCTACATCAGCGAGAACCGCGGTACGG
>DNFZ01000057.1 GCA_003486785.1 Clostridiales bacterium
GCATGGACGCATATGTTTCCAGACTCAACAGCGAAGAATTGGACGACGTGTTTCACGCGATCCTCTCCCTGCGCGATCTGCCGGAGTGCTATCGGTTTTTTGAAGACATGTGTACCATCAACGAGCTGCAGGCTATGGCACAGCGCTGGCAGGTTGCGCGGCAGCTCGACGCGGGCGTGACGTATCAGGAGATTGCGCACAGGTTTAACGCCTCCAGCGCGACCATCAGCCGCGTCAACCGCTGCCTGGAATACGGTGCGGGCGGCTATCGGCTGGTTCTCGACCGCCTGAAGAAGCCGGAGTGAGTCTGATCTCATCAAACCACTCGGAAGAACGATATTGGAGTATAAATAATCAATGGCAATGGACGGCATCGCGCTTGGCGCGGTGATTTGCGAACTGCAGTCGCTCATCGGCGGCAAGATCGATAAGGTGCAGCAGCCCGAAAAGGACTTGCTGCTCTTTACTGTACGGGCAAACAACGCAAATCACCGCCTTCTTGTCAGCACGCATGCCGAAAACGGACGGATTCAACGCACCAACCGCTCGTTTGACAACCCAATGAACCCGCCTGCGTTTTGCATGCTCCTGCGCAGCCGCCTGATTGGCGGGCGCATCTGCTCGATTCGCCAGCTCGGCGCGGATCGCGTCTGTGAGATCATCATCCTCACACGAAACGAGCTCTTCGACGAGGTCTCTCTGCGGCTGATCATCGAACTCACGGGCAAACACGGGAATCTGCTTTTGCTCGAACCCGGCGGAGCTATCGTAGACTGTCTGCGGCGTGTCTCGGCAAATAACGACGGCGCGCGCATCCTCCTGCCCGGATTTCCTTATGAGCCCATCGTGGCGCAGAACAAACAGGACCCGTTTGCCGCAGAGCAGGCGGCGTTTGACCCAGTGTTCTCCTCGCCTGAACCAGCCCGTGCGATGATCGCATCCTTTGACGGCATCTCTAAGCAGACCGCGACCGCGCTGCTCACCGCTGCGCCCTCCCCTGCCGCGCTGCACGCGCTACTTCGCTCAATGAAAATGGGACAATACGCCCCGTGCGTCGCTTTCCACACCGATGGCACGCCCGCAGCCGCGCTGCCGTTTTTGCCCGGCGGGATGTTCGTTCGCATGGAATCCGCCCAGAGCATGAGCGAGGCGCTGGACCGCTACTATGCCGATCGCGACCAGATCGTTCGCATCCGCCGCCATGGCGCAGCGCTCCGGCAGACCGTCTCCACTGCACTGAGCCGCGCGCAGAATAAATACACGGCGTTTTGGGAAACGATTCATCATAGCGATACGCATGAAACCGCGCGCATCAGCGGCGAGCTCATCCTCGCGAATCTGCATCTGGCAAAGCCCGGCATGCAGGAGATGATCGTGGACGACTATTTCGTCAATCCGCCCGCAAAGCGAATCATTCCGCTCGATCCCGCCTTTAACGCGCAGGATAACGCAAAAAAATACTTCAAGCGCTATCGCAAAGGCAAGCTCGGCAAGGCATATGCACAGACGCAGATCGATGGACTTGCAAGCGAGATCGCCTATCTCGAAGGCCAGCTGGAAAACATCGAGAAATGCGATACGCTCTACGAGCTGAGCGAGATCAAGGAAGAGCTCATTCGCGAGCGCTATCTACGACCCGAGAAAGCGCAGGCGGCAAAGCCCGCCAACAGATCCTCTGCGCCGATGCGGTTTGTCTCCGGCGACGGTATCCCGATCTATGTCGGCAAGAACAACCGGCAGAACGACGCGCTGACGCTGCAAACCGCGCGCTCGGAAAACATCTGGCTGCACGCAAAGAACATCCCCGGTTCGCATGTGATTATCGACTATGAGGGCGAGCCGCCGGAAACCACGCTGCGCGAGGCGGCAAACCTCGCCGCGTTCTATTCTCAGTCCCGCACATCCACAGGCGTACCCGTCGACTATACGCCGCGCAAGTATGTGAAAAAACCTTCCGGTTCGCGCCCGGGCATGGTGATCTACTCCACCAACCGAACGCTCTATGTCACGCCGGATGCCGCGCTTGTGCAGCGACTCAAAGAAAACGCCGGGCAAACATAAGATTACGGCATGCTTTGCAACAACAACCGCGTTTGTGAACAGTCTGTAGAAAATAAGGCGGCAATGCTCCGCTTGATTGCGTTCGGTTTTTTCTTCGCGTATAATTGTCAATAATACGATTCGCACCCTATGTGCGATCGGATTCATTCTTGCAAACAGGAAGGAAATACGCGGTGTTATCACGCTTCACACAATTGTTTCAAAATCCACTGCAGTTTCTCTATGTTCTGCCAGCGGTTCTCATCGGCCTCACCGTTCACGAGTGGGCGCATGCGTATGCAGCCTACCGCCTTGGTGACCCGACGGCGCGAAACCTTGGCCGCATGACGCTCAACCCCATCGCGCACATCGATCCCATTGGTTTTCTGATGCTGCTGCTGGTCGGCTTTGGCTGGGCTAAACCCGTGCCGGTCAATCCGCGCAACTTCAGCAACTTAAGGCGGGATGACATCATTGTGTCTCTTGCGGGTATCGTCACAAATCTCATCCTTGCGTTTCTTTTCTCATTCGTCTATGTTGCGGGCATTCTCAAATGGGGACTCGGCACGAACGAAGCATTCATGGGTATCATGGGCTCGATCATCACGATCAATCTTGCGCTCGCGCTCTTCAACCTCCTTCCGATCTATCCGCTCGATGGATCGCATGTAGCAGAGAGCCTGTTGATGCGCAAGATTCCGCGCGTTTTCATGTTTTTGCGGCAATATGGGCAGTTTATATTACTTGCGCTGCTCATCACAGGCGCTGTATCGTCTGCGCTGAGCTACCTCATCTCCGGCATAGTAAGCGGTTTTTTCACTGTTGCCGCGTGGTTTGTCAATCTGATTTAAGCGTTTTTTCGCCAGGTATGGCATTAACTTGATTTAAGGAACCCTCATGCCGTATACCGTACAGCTCCAACAATTTGAAGGCCCGCTCGACCTGCTGCTGCACCTGATTGAAGAAGCCGAGGTGGATGTCAAGGACATCTTCGTCTCCGAGATCACCGCGCAGTATCTTTCCTATATGAATCAGCTCGACGAGCTGGATATGGACACCGCAAGCGAATTCCTAACCATGGCGGCAACGCTGCTCTACATCAAGAGCCGCCG
>DNFZ01000141.1 GCA_003486785.1 Clostridiales bacterium
CGCACAACAAAACTCTTTTTCAATTTTTGAATAAAATAGAATTTCTCATTCTGTTATGCATCCGAAACGAAATAGTAAACGCACGATGCCAAAATGTTGAATAACCAGCGGGGAAACAGCGACAAAAAAACGCGCTCTGACTAGCTGGGCGCGCAAGCCGGAAGCGCGAAGCCGAAGGAAAAGCCGTGAGAAATATTCAAATGATGCATAAAAATTAAGTTGTACGGACTCGGATACGCGTGAAACGACATCCGGCGCTGCCGCATGAAACGCAGCGGGTTGTCTTTGCGCGATCCGTCGTGAGCAACGATGGTCTCCACGTTGCCGCTCAGAGCGGCAGAGCGAAACAGCAGGCGTGAAAGCAAACATCCCGCAGAGTCACTTCTGCGGGATGTTTGCTAGGAGGAACGTACTCGTTCGCAGCCGGTAAGACTNNTGCGGTTAAGACTGTTTTATCGCGCGGGCCTGGCTGACCAGATAGTTGTCCGCAGCGTTGAGGCGCAGCTTTTTTGTCGTGATGGATAGCCCGTCTGCCGCATGCGAGAAGAGCAATATCGTCTCGAACCAGCCGTTGAGCCAGCGGATGCGCAGCTCCAGCGCGCCATCTTCCAGCAGCCGTGCTGTGGCGGCATAGCAACCCAGCGCGGGGAAGGGCGAGGCAACAGCGCGGGCTTGCAGCGTGCCGTCCAGTGAAGCGAGGATCTCCGCGCCGGAGCCCAATCTTAGCGAGAGCTGTTTGCCGGAAATCTTGAGCGAGAAAGATCGGATCGGTAAATCATGCGCCGGATCGCGAAACGCGGCAAACAGATCGCCAACGCCCGGAGGCGCCACAGCAAACCACGGATCAAACGATCCTGCGCGGAGCGCATACGAGCCATTCCACCGCTCGTCCGGCAATGTTTTGCCGACCTCGCCCAAGGGGAGAGAGAAGTTTTTCGTGAATGTAAGCAGTGCGCAGTGTGCTTCGCTCGCGGGCGGGAGGGGGTCGTCCTGCATCCGATGCAGCAGGTGCGCATAGAGCGTGTCCAGCGTCTTCTGCGGTCCTAGCGGCGCAAAAGCGCCCTCATGCAGCGAGATGACGAGCTCTTTCTCCGGCCATATGATGCCATATTGACCCTGTCCGCCGTCAAAGCGAAACACGCCGGGGATGCTGCAGGCCCAGAGCTGATAGCCGTAGCCGCATCTGCCGTCTTTCTCCTCCGGCGCGTAGGGATTCTCAATCTGAACCGAAAGCGCATCCTGCACGAACCCGCAATCGAGAATCTGCTCGCCATTCCAGCTGCCGCCATTGCAATACAGCTGCGCGAGTCTTAGATTGTCCTCTGTGGTTGCAAATGTGCCCGGTTCGCCGTCGATGCCGTTGGGAAACTTGAGCCAGACGAAGCGCTCTGTATCGATGCCGATCTTTTCAAACAGCCGCGGGGTGAGATAGTCCTTCATGTTCTGCCCCGTGCGCTTTTTGATGATCGCGCCCAGCATGCAGGAGCCGGCGGAGTTGTAGGCAAAGCGCGTGCCCGGCTCATACGCCATCGGGGTTGCAAAATAGTTGCCGATCCAGTCTCCGGTCATGTCGGGATGGTGCGCCATGCCGTTTGTCATGGTCAGCACATGGCGGATGGTGATGCGCCGCATCCGCTCGTCCAGACTGAGGCTGCGGTTTGCAATCTCCTCGGCAAACACGTCCGCCATACGTTCTTCCAGCGAAAGGAATCCTTCTTTTTGTGCGATGCCGATCGCGGTTGCCGTATAGCTCTTGCCAAAAGAGTGGTTGCTGTGCACCAAATCCGCGCGGTATGGCGCCCACCAGCATTCGGCAAAAACCTTGCCGCGGCGTGCCGCCATAAAACCGTTCATGGTGGTGAAATCGTGGCTCAGCGCTTGAATGCAGCGCATGACTTGTTCGCTCGAGATACCCGCTTCTTCCGGCGCGCAGCGCGGTAAGTCCATGTGCTTCATGAGAGCCTGCCGTTTCTGCGCGCGAAGTAGAAATACGTCATCGCGAGCAGGATGAGCGCGCCGCAAAGACTGAATACCAGCTGATAACCCGCAAGCCCGGCAACCCGCCCCAGAAGCGCGCCGCCCACCATGGGGCCGATGCCCTGTCCGATATCCCCGCCGAGAAAATAGGTGCTGGTTGCAACGCCGCTTCTGTCCCGGCCGACGTAATTGATGCACCCCGCCTGCAGCGACGGCTGCGCCGCGCCCTGTCCGATTGCCCGCAGGAGCGCCGTAAGCAGAATCATCCACAGCGTACTGCTTCTGCCCAGCAGAAACATGGAGAGCGCGGTGAGAATCATGCCGGGAAAAACGGTATACTGGATGCCCTTTGCGTCCATGAGCTTGCCGGCAAGCGGTCGAATCAGGAAGAGAAATACCGCGTAAACAGTGAAATAAACGCTCACACCCATAATGCCCCGCTCATCGGCATACAGCACAAGATACGACGCGATGATGCCGTTGACGAAGGAAAGCGTTGAATACGGCAGCGTAAAGGGAAACGCCTTGGGCTCGATGATGTCGCGCGCGGCGACCATGCGGTTGTTCTCGCGTTTGGGCTGATGCAGGTTTTTAACGAAGAACAGCATCACGCAGGTCAGCGCGGGCAGCGCAGCAGCCGCAATGAAGGTTGTCGGCATACCGACCGTGTCTGCGATGGCTAGCCCAACCGCGGGGGCGCAGGCAGAGCCGATGAGCTGGCTGATGCCCATATATCCGATGCCCTCGCCCATCTTATCCTGCGGGATGAAGCGGATAATCAGCGAAACCTGTACCGTGCTGCCCACGGCAAAACCCAGCCCGCTGAGAATGCGAAAGACGAAGATAAGCGCGACATTCGTCGTGAACGCAAAGCCAAGCAGGCCAATCGACATGAGCACATTGCTCACCACGAGCAGCCAAATGTTGTTGAGTCGATCCGCCATAAGCCCGCAGAACGGGCGGCTGAACAGAGAAGTCAGAGAAAACAGGCCGACGATGACGCCTGCCAGTGTAATGGTGATGCCG
>DNFZ01000112.1:0-3438 GCA_003486785.1 Clostridiales bacterium
AGCCGTATTAAACCACTTTCGGTTAGGAATTTTAAATCTTGAAAAAACATGTTGTAAAAAAACACAACGCGGGCAGAGGCTGCTTCGTCTGCGGCGTGAAGAATCCCTTTGGCCTGCATACGGACTTTTTTGAACTGGAAGACGGCACGCTCGCGGCAAGGGTGACCCCAAGCGAGCATCACCAGAGCTACCCGGGCCGGCTGCATGGCGGCGTGAGTGCGGCGCTGCTGGACGAGACCATCGGCAGGGCGATCAGCATTTCCGAACCGGACACCTGGGCGGTCACGGTGGAGATCAGCACCCGCTACAAAAAGCCTGTGCCGTATGGCGTAGCGCTCACCGTCACCGGGCGCGTGGTGGAAAACAACCGCCGCCTCTTTGCCGGCGAGGGCGAGATTTTGCTGCCGGACGGAACCGTCGCCGTCACAGCCACCGCGAAGTATATGAAGCGCAGGCTGAGCGACATTGCGGATTTTGAAGCGAACGGTGAGATCTGGCAGTGCTATCCCTACGAGAGTGATCCCGAGGAGATCGAGCTGCCGGAAGCTTGATCCCTGTTTCGCAGTCACCCAACAGTCGGAGTTATCGCGCACGTTTCGCCCATCGACAACATCCGTCGGTGGGCTGTCTTTTTGGAAAAGACCGGCTTGGATTCCGGTTGTTTGAAAGAAATTTTTGATTGGTTCAGGTCGAATGATTCTCCCATTCGGTCTTTGGAAAGGAAATGAATTTGATCAATATCGGAATTCTCGGCGCGGGCACATGGGGCACCGCCATCGCGTGCATGCTCGCGCAGAGCGATTGCACCGTCACCGTCTGGAGCGCGCTCCCGCAGGAAATCGTCACGCTTTCTCAAACGCACAAGCATCCAAATCTGCCGGATTTGACGATTCCCGACAGCGTTCTCTTCACGAACGATCTATCGTCCGCTTGTGCCAAAAAAGATTTGCTCGTGTTCGCCGTTCCGTCGGTCTTTGTGCGGAAAACGGCGGAAAAAGCCGCGCCGTTCATTCCCGACGGACAAATCATTGCGGATCTTGCCAAGGGCATCGAGCCGGACACGCTCTTTACGCTCACGGAGGTGATACGGGACGAGCTGCAAGCAAAAGGCAAGCGCGTCGGTATCCGGCTTGTCGCGCTCTCGGGGCCAACCCACGCAGAAGAGGTCGCGCAGCAGCTGCCGACGACCATCGTCTCCGCAAGTGAGGATCGGGAAGCCGCCGAGTTCGTGCAGCGCGTGTTTACCAGTGCATACATGCGCGTCTACACCAGCGCGGATATCAAGGGCGTTGAGGTCAGCGGCGCGATGAAGAACATCTTAGCGCTCGCTGCGGGCATCTCGGCGGGGCTTGGCTACGGCGCAAACCTGAAGGCCGCGATCATCACACGCGGGCTTGCGGAGATCACGCGGCTGGGGCTTGCGATGGGCTGCGCGGAGCAGACGTTTTACGGCCTTGCGGGCATCGGGGATATGATCGTCACCGCAACGTCCGAACACAGCCGCAACAACCGCGCCGGCATGCTGATCGGACAGGGGTACTCGGCTAAAGAAGCGAGCGAAAGGGTCGGCATGGTCGTGGAGGGCATCCACGCGCTGCCCGCTGCGATGCGCCTCGCGGAGAAATATAAAGTGGATTTGCCGATCACGTTTGCGGTCAACGACGTGGTCACGGGAGTAAAGTCGCCGGAGCAAGCCGTTCGCGAGCTCATGGCGCGCACGCAGGGGCAGGAATTCCCGCTGGCGAAGACTTACGAATAAGACTTAAGTCGCGAAACTAACACAGCCCGCCATCCGGCGGGCTGCTTGCTTGTGTTTCTCTCGTTAGTTGCGCAGGGCGTTGAGCGGCGCGGGAATGCGCCCGCCGCGGTGGATGAAATCCGCGCTGGATTCGGTATGCACCGCCATCACAGGAGCGGTGCCGAGCAAGCCCCCCAGCTCCACCAGATCGCCCACCTTTTTGCCGGGCGCGGGGATGATGCGCACCGCGGTGGTCTTGTTGTTGATCATGCCGATGGCGGCTTCGTCCGCGATGATCGCGGCAAGGGTCTCCGCGGGCGTATCGCCGGGTACTGCGATCATATCCAGCCCCACCGAGCACACGCAGGTCATCGCCTCAAGCTTATCGATGCTCAGCGTGCCCGCCTGCGCGGCGGCGATCATACCCTCATCCTCCGAAACCGGAATGAACGCGCCGGAAAGCCCGCCCACCTGCGAGCTCGCCATCACGCCGCCCTTCTTCACCGCGTCGTTGAGCAGCGCGAGCGCGGCGGTCGTGCCGTGCGTGCCGCAGCGCATGAGCCCCATCTCCTCAAGGATGCGCGCGACGGAGTCCCCCTGCGCGGGCGTGGGAGCAAGGCTTAAATCCACGATGCCAAACGGCACGCCCAGCCGCGTGGATGCTTCCCGCGCGATGAGCTGCCCCATACGCGTAACCTTGAACGCGGTCTTTTTCACCGTCTCCGCCACAATGTCGATCGCCTCGCCGCGCACGTCCTTGAGCGCATGGCAGACTACGCCGGGGCCGCTTACGCCGACGTTGATGACGCACTCCGCCTCGCCCACCCCGTGGAACGCGCCCGCCATGAAGGGGTTGTCCTCCACGGCGTTGCAAAACACCACAAGCTTTGCGCAGCCTAAGCCCGCCTGATCGGCGGTGCGCGCGGCGGTCGTTTTAATGATCTCGCCCATGAGCCGCACAGCGTCCATATTGATGCCCGCGCGCGTGGAGGCGACGTTGACGGAGGAGCAGACGTATTGCGTCGTTGCCAGCGCTTCGGGAATCGAGCGGATGAGCCGCAGATCCCCGCGCGTAAAGCCTTTTTGCACCAGAGCCGAATAGCCGCCGATGAAGTTCACGCCGCATTCCTTCGCCGCGCGATCCATCGCCAGCGCGAAGGGCACATAATCCTCCGTGTCGGCAGCGTCCGCAACCAGCGCCATGGGCGTGACCGAAATGCGCTTGTTGACGATGGGAATGCCCATCTCTCGCTCGATTTCCTCGCCGACGGGCACAAGCCGCTCTGCGCAGCGGGTGATCTTGTCGTAGATCTTCTGCGCCATGACGTGACCGTCACCATCGGCACAATCCAGGAGAGAAATGCCCATAGTCACGGTCCGGATGTCGAGTTTCTGTTCGTGGAACATTTCCTGGGTGTCCAGGATTTGCCGCATAGTTAACATAACATCCTCCTAAATCTGGTGCATAGCGGTNNGTGATCTTGTCGTAGATCTTCTGCGTGGCGCGTTTTGCGTCCGGATCGGCGCAGTCGCGCAGCGATATCCCCATCGTGATGGTGCGGATATCGAGGTTTTCGCGGTCGATCATGTGTTGTGTTTCGAAGATTTCCTTGACGTCGATCATCTGCTCTCCCCTTATATCCGGTGCATGGCGTTGAAGATGTCTTCCCGCTGAATGCGAATCGTCATGCCGAGGCGCT
>DNFZ01000112.1:3524-3750 GCA_003486785.1 Clostridiales bacterium
GCGAGGGCGACGCAGATTCCCGCGATGATGCCCACGCGGTCCTGGCCGATGACGGTGACGATGGCATGCATGATTATACTGGCTCCATTCATAATATGTACTTTCGTTTCGGAGAGTTTAACATAATGAGGGTGGGAAAGCAACGGAGGGGCGAAAGAATACATTTTTTAGTTAAGTTTGTTGTTTGAGTATTTCTCTTTGTTCCCCAAATGGTTTTTCTTTACAA
>DNFZ01000124.1 GCA_003486785.1 Clostridiales bacterium
GGCGCGCTTCGATTATAATATTGCGCAATGGCTTTGCCGATCAGAAGAGAGGCGAAAATCGAACGCAACCAGGCGAGATGATCGCACACACACTCGCTTTTTCAAATGAGGAAATAGACGCATGACCTGGATCGAACTCTTTTTTACCGCCGTCGCGCTGTCGATGGATGCATTTGCCGTCTCCACCTGCAAGGGCCTAAATCTGCGCAGGATGAACTGGAAACAAGCGGGACTGATCGGCCTGTTTTTCGGCGGGTTTCAAGCGCTGATGCCGCTGCTGGGCTGGCTTTTAGGCAGGCAGTTTGAGCACCTGATCACGAGCGTGGATCATTGGATCGTATTCGCACTGCTTTCCATCATCGGCGGAAAAATGATTCATGATGCGTATCAGGCGGGCAAAGACGGTTGCTGCACGACCCAGGAGAAGCTTGATCTGAAAGAACTAGTCGGTTTGTCGTTTGCAACCAGCGTTGATGCGCTTGCAGTCGGCATCTCGCTGGCATTCTTGAATGTGAGGATATTGCCGTCGATCGCGGTCATCGGCATCACCACCTGCTTGCTCTCGATGCTGGGCGTTGCTATCGGGCAGAAGTTTGGCGCGAAGTATCAGGGCCGCGCAACTTTTATCGGCGGCATAGTGCTGATACTCATCGGTCTTAAAATTTTGCTTGAGCACCTCGGCGTGTTCGCATAAACAAACTGACAATATTGGGAATGCTCCGAAAGCGGGGCATTTTTTGTTTTTATGCTTGACACGGGATCGAAGATGGTATATAAACAGCATATAATGAAAAGTATGAAAAGTCATACGAATCATACAAAGAGGTGAAAATATGACAGCTCCAAAAGGGAAACACATTTTCGGGACCGTCAAGGTCGGCGAAAAAGGGCAGATCGTGATCCCGAAAGACGCGCGGGAGATCTTCGGTATCCAGCCGGGGGACAGCCTTGTGGTGCTGGGAGATGAAGCGAGCGGGCTTGCGATCATGAAGCACGACGTGTTTCTTTCGCAGGTTGCCAGCGCAATTTTTCAAGGAAAGCCGGCACAAACGCCGGAGGAATCCTGGCCTGAGCCAACAGACACGACGTTTGACGACATCAAGCAGCTCGCGCAAACGCAGGCAGACGAATAACGCGGGGGTAAAGACGATGGAATTCTCAATTCAGGCCAGAGGGCTGACAAAAACGTTTGGTACGAAGCGCGCCGTGGATGACCTAACGCTGGATATCAAAGACGGCGAGCTTTTCGCGCTGCTCGGCGTCAACGGGGCGGGGAAGACGACCACGATCAAGATGCTCACGGGGCTGACGCAACCGGCGAGCGGAGACGCGCTCTTGCTCGGCGATAGCATCACAAAGGATGCCAGCCACGCAAAGGCGCACAACGGCATCTCGCCGCAGGAAACGGCGGTTGCTCGAAACCTAACGGTGCTGGAGAATCTCGCGCTTATGGCGCAGGTGTACGGCGCGGACAGGAAAGCAGCGGCTGCAAAAGCAAAGGAAACAGCGCAACAGCTGGGGCTAACGGAGGCAGCCAAAGCAAAAGCCAAAACGCTCTCCGGCGGAATGCAGCGGCGATTGAGCATCGGCATGGCGCTGATCTCCGGCCCGAAAATACTCTTTCTCGACGAGCCGACGCTTGGGCTGGACGTCATTGCCCGCCGCGAGCTCTGGACGTTTGTGCTCAAGCTCAAAGGCCGTGTGACCATCCTGCTCACCACGCATTATCTGGAGGAAGTGATAGCGCTCAGCGATCGCGTCGGCGTTATGGCCAATGGCAGGCTCACCGCCGTCGGAACCGTTGCGGAGCTGATCGCGCGCACGGGAGCAAACAGCTTTGAAGACGCGTTTATCGCGCTGGCGACGGAAACGGAGGAGATCGCATGAATGCCATGACCGCTTTTTCCGGCAGAAACACAAAAGAGATTTTTCGTGATCCGCTTAACCTGGCTTTCGGGCTTGGCTTCCCGGTCATACTCCTGCTGCTGCTCACCGCGATTCAGAGCAACATCCCCATCGCTTTGTTTGAGCTGGAGCATCTGGTGCCCGGCATCGTGATCTTCGGGTATTCATTTATCGCGCTGTTTTCCGCGACGCTGATCAGCAAAGACCGCACCACCTCGTTTCTAATGCGGCTGTTCGCCTCGCCGATGCAGGCTTCGGACTACATCCTCGGCTACACGATGCCGCTGCTGCCGATGGCGCTCATACAGGCGTTGCTCTGCTACGCCGTTGCGGGCGTGCTCGGTATGCAGCTCACGGTCAACGTGCTGTTTGCCGTTGTGGTCTCTTTACCGGCCGCAGCGCTGTTCATTGGCGTTGGACTTCTCTGTGGCAGCGCGCTGAGCGATAAACAGGTAGGCGGCATCTGCGGGGCTCTGCTGACCAATCTATCCGCGTGGCTCAGCGGAACGTGGTTCGATCTGGATCTTGTCGGCGGCGTGTTCAAGAAGATCGCATACGCGCTGCCTTTTGCGCACGCGGTGGATGCGGGTCGTGCGGCGATCAAGGGGGACTTCGCCGCGATCATGCCGCATCTTTGGTGGGTGATCGGCTACGCCGCCGTCATGCTCGTCGCGGCTATACTGGTGTTTCGCAGAAAAATGCTGCGCAGCAACGGATGAAACGAAGATAAAACAAAACCGGCGCGGTCAAACCTGCGCCGGTTTTGTTTGGGTTGCTTGCGTTACTTCTTGCAGTACACGGCGATGGCTTCGCTCATGAGCTGCGCCGTGCCTGCGCCGAACTTGTCGATATTCTTCGCAAAGCGCTCGTCCGCGATATACATCTGTCCGAGCCCTGCTAAGATCTCGTCCGTGCAGTCGTAGTAACTCTCGCTGACGAACGCTTTCCAGCGCGATACCAGCGCCTGCACCTGCGCGTGAGCAGGATCAGTGCCGACGAGCGCGGCAAAGGCTGCGAAGATTTCGGCAGACTCTTTCTTAAGCTTTGCTTTGTCTGCTTCCGTCCACTGCGCGGCACGCTTTGCGCTCTCGCGGTATGCTTGGGTATCGCCCCAGCGCGCTTTCGCTTCCGCGGCATACTGCTCGCGCAGCGCGTCGATTTCGCTGGTGTCAAACGGTTTGAATTCCATTTTGTTCGCTCCTTTCATGGCGTTGGAGACGAGATCGATCAATCGATCCAGCCGTTCTCGCTTCTGCACCAGTAAACTGCGGTGTTCCGTCAGCGCGCGGTTTCGATCAAACGCGGGGGACGAGAGTATCTCGCCGATGTCGCCGAGCGGAAAGCCCAGCTCCCGATAAAACAGGATCTGCCAAAGCCGCTCGATGGCCGCGTCATCATAATACCGATAGCCGCTCTCTGCGACCTCGCTCGGCTGCAGAAGGCCGATTTGGTCGTAGTGACGCAACGCGCGAATGGAAACGCCCGATCGTTTGCTGAGCGATCCGATGGAAAGACGCATCGTTTCCTCACCTCCTGGAGCCATCATAAACCATGACGTAACGTCAGAGTCAA
>DNFZ01000233.1 GCA_003486785.1 Clostridiales bacterium
TGTGATACCTTTCCTGTTTGGAACAAGCATACGATAAATCGGGATCGATAGTCGGTGACTTTGTTACGGGTGGGGAGGGGAGTTAAACACTTGTCAGCGTTTACTTTTTAATCCAAATAGAAATCATCCATATCTGCGAGTTCCAGTTTAGTTAAACCAAATTTCCGTATTTTATTAATAGAAAAGTCTTTATATTCGTCAACAATGGCTTGACCGACTTGATCAATTAGTACATCAATTGAAGGTACAACTACATCAATCAAATGAAGCATTTTCTCGGCAAGACATGTGAACTTTGGCAAGACTCGATTAAAAATAACGCACGCCATCATATCATCGTACTTCGTTCCACTTTTACTTGTTAGTAAAAGAAAATCTAACGTTCTAATCATGTCACTATCATCGTGGGCGTAGTGCTTGTTTCGAATTCTACGGAGAAAACTAAAAGTTGCTTTACTCTCTTCATCCACTAATGGCATATTATTAATATCAAGTTCAACTCGCTTTTTGCACGATTGAAAGCATCTCATGAAGTACATAAGCGCTGTAGCAAAATAAGTTTCGTTATGAGTATTGTTTTTTTCATCGGTAATTAAAGACAATATTTCTTTTGAAGCAAGTATATCGCCTCTATGTAAAAACAGTGAAATATATCTCTTGCGGTCTTTGTTAAATTTGGGGATATCAACAACTAAAGGTGGGATTTTGTTAGACTTGACTTTTATTTCAATAGATCTGTCTTCATAGTTAAAAACAGGATGAAAATCAATCACAACCAAAACCTCCAAATCATACGAAAATTGTGAGATTGTTAAATGTAAGCTGTAGAATGGAATACTTTTAGTATTGTGAAAGTTGCGATCTGTATCACTGACTATATTATCAGATTTGAATATGATAATCTATATACGTTATATTTCTTCGGGAGGTAAAAATCTATGACCCACAATCCCCCTACCCCCATCACCGACTACATCCTCCAGTTTCCGCCGGAAACGCAGGCGAAGCTGAACCAAATGCGCGACGCGATCCTCGAAGTCGCCCCCGAAGCCACGGAAAAGATCGCCTACGGCATACCGACCTTTTTCCTCAACGGCAACCTCGTGCATTTTGCGGGCTACAAGACCCACATTGGCTTCTACCCCGACCCGGACGGAATCGAGGCGTTTGCCGCCGAGCTTGGCGCATACAAACTCAGCAAAGGCACGGTGCAGTTCCCGCTGGATCAGCCCCTGCCGCTCGATCTTGTGCGCCGCATCACCACCTACCGAAAAGAGCAAAACCTCGCAAACAAGAAGTAGATAGACCGATGTGAGAATCCACACAAATAATCATCTAAGCAAACGAAACAGCACACAAGAAAATCCCCGCCGGAAGTGATTCCAACGGGGATTGTTTGTTTGCTGGATTTTCTATTACGCCTGCGTTTCGGTTTCGGATGCCGTCTCGGCAATGGCTTCGGCAGACGCTTCTTCCGCGGGCGCATCCTCCTGCGCCACATGATTCTTCTTCCACACCACGACGACGAGAAGCACGAACGCAGCGGCAATGACATACACCGCGCCTTCGATGATCCAGACATTCACGCCGGAGCCCGCGAGCACCACAGCCACGGCGTTGACAAACAGATGCAGCAATATCGCGAGCGGATAGAGCCAGAAGCGCTTGCCGTTTTTGGCCGCAAACCACACGAGCACGGAGAGCGAAACATGGATCGCAACCGCGGCGATGCGCTCCACCGCGCCGACGAGGAACATCCACGACGGCAGGTCGATGAGCTGCTGCGCCGCGTCCAGCCCGCCGAACGCAGGAACGACGCCCGCGTTGAACTGCAGCGAGAAGACGATATTCATCACCATCGACACGCTCAGCAGAATGACCGCCTCAATGCCGCCGTGGCCCGCGCCGTACATGAGCGCGTTGCGATCGTTGCCCCGCTTTTTGCGCAGCGCGGTCTTGAAGGCGACATAGCGCCCCGTCTCCTCAAACAGACCCGCCATGAATCCGCCGACGAGGCCGTAAAACAGGATATTGTTTGTAATCGTCGTCCAGAGCGCGGTTTTCATCAGAAAATAGTAGGCGATCTGCTCCAGCACCAGCGCAAAGAGCACAAACGTCGCGCAGCCGATCCAGAACGGCAGCTGCTTTGCCCCTTTTTTGCGGAAGATGACGTACAGCGCCGCCGGAACGGCGATTGCGATAAGCGCGGAGAGCGCCATGGCTAGAATGGACAGCGTTGGAATCGTGTTTTCCATATTGTTTCCCCCCATAGTCTTTTATGTGTTTTGCTTGAGATCGTTGTTGTTGCGCCGTTTTGCCCGCGTTTGCCTGCGCTACTCCGTCTTGCCGTAGGTCTCCACACACCAGCCGCGGTTGCTGCACTTGGTGCAGGTCAAAAGCCGCGTCTTTGCCGTATGGTTGGACCAGAGGAAATCCCGCAGCTTGGGCCGGAAGCGCGCGCCGCAGTTTGGGCAGATATACAGCGTGCTCTTATAATACATCCGCGTAATCAGAATGCCAAGCGCAATCACGAACGGCCAGCACGCCGCAAACGGCCACCAGATGCCGGTCGTGATCCAGAGAATGACGCCGCCCCACTGCAGGCCGGACATGACCATGCCGATTGCCAGCACGCCAAGGTGCAGCTTGTTGAGTTTCTTTTTTTCTTCCATCATGCGATCCATGTCCGCAATGGATTCAATCGAGATCATCTGCCCGGAACGGATGGTTTCGCGCACGGTTTCCACCGCGCGATGCTGCCGCTCCAGCGCGCCCTGCTCATCCGCAATGCGCCGCTCCTGTTCTTCCAGCAGAAGCAGCAGCACGCGCTCCGGCTTTTCGCTGGCGAGCACGCCCTGAATCGCGTCCAGCGAAAGGCCGAGCGTCTTAAGCGCGCAGATCATGCGCATCTTGCGAAAGTCGCCCTCCGAATAGAGCCGCCGCCCGCCCTCGCTCAGTTCGGACGGATGCAGCAATCCCCGCGCGTCGTAAAACTGCACCGTTCGCACGGTGACGCCGCAGAGCCGGGCAAGTTCTCCGGTTGTGTAATCGGACATGTTTTTTCACCTCCTGAGCGGAGTGTAACGTATGACGTAGCGTCATGAGCAATGGGTGACGTAAGGGGATTTTTTTCTGTTTTTTGTCAAACTTTCATCTGCGCTCATTATATGCGCCGCGATTGGCGCTGTAAACCGTGTATTCACCGTTTTCGCGCGTCTGCGCCGTAAAAAACGCCCCGCTCACGGCGCAAGGAAATGCGGCATG
>DNFZ01000239.1 GCA_003486785.1 Clostridiales bacterium
GAGGCTGCCCTTCTTGGGGCGAATCTTGGCATAGGCAAAGAGCAGCAGCGTGCCGATCACGCCCGCGGCGATGGCGTTCCACAGGCAGGCAACCGCGCCCTGTGTGAAGACGAGGTTTGCCGGCTCGGAATAGATCACGATGTCGAGCACGGGCGCGACCACGATCCAGGCGATGACGTTGGCGACGATCTGATAGACGTTGAAGCGCAGCACGTCTTTCCAACCGAACTCGCCTTCATCCGCGCGGATCTTCGTGTAGACAAGGCCCACGAGGAACATGGAAACACCGCTGGCGATGACCCAGCTCCACCACGGAGAGCCGTATTGCAGCGCGTCCGAGATCGCATGGCCGATGAACGCGATAAGGCCGCCCGCGATGGGTCCAAACAGCGCGGCAAAGAACGCGCCGAGGCCGTATGCCGTCTGAATGGAAGTTTCGGGAATTCCGGTTGGCACCTTTACATACATGAACAGCAACGCAAACAGCGCAGCGCCCAGGCCGGTTGCAACGATGGTTTTGGTCGAGACTTTAAACATTTTCTTCATCTGACAATACCTCCCTTATTCTGTTCTGGATTTTGCTGTGGATCGGATGGATGTTCTCATCAAAAAAATTGTATGAGTTCTGTTTCATATTAGCCATATTGTATACGATTTGTCAAGCAGCACGCGCATCCCGCCGCCGCATGCGATTCGCCACTGCCCGCAAGTCGTTTACACCAGAAGATTTTTGCGCTATACCTTCGAGAACGAGACGCGCCACGCAGCGCCAAAGCCGAGTGAAAACGTCTTTTCGAAGCTGCCGCAGCTCACCGCAAGGGCAATCTTCATCAGCTCGTTGTTGTAGATGATGGGTTCGCCCGCCTTGGCAAAACCAAAGCTCTGGTGAAACAGCACCTTATGGTCAAACACCGTCTTGTCTTCATGCAGTACCCGCACGCGCACGGTGTCGCCATAGGCAAAGCCGCTCTCAAAAAACAGTCGTGTGGAGATGTTCGTCCAGAGATTGCCAAAGTTCGGGTCGTCGATTTCGAAGATGCCTTCCACGTTGCCCGGCGCTGCGTTGGGTTCGTGTATCTCGTGCCGCACGATCTCGCTTACAGGATACGCAGGACCAACGCCTTCAAAGTCGATGATGCCGCCGGCAAGCCGCGCCGCGGTGTAGCCAAAGAGATCGCGCCCGTGGAAGATGGCGACGCCCTCCGTGTCCTTGCCGCGCAGGCGGTTGACCGATTCGTCGATCTCCCGCACCTCGAGTATGCCCATCTCGCGATCGATGTGCGTCAGCGCGCCGTTGTCGGGCGTGACCACATAGTAGCCGCCCGCGACCTTGGCCACGCACGCTCTGCGCGCGGTGCCCACGCCGGGATCGACGACAGAGACATAGATCGTCCCCTCCGGCCAGAAGCGGAGGCTTTGATAAAGGCGATAGCTCGCGCTCCAGGTATCGTATTGCGGCAGCTCGTGCGTGCCGTCGAAGATTTCCAGCTCGCGGTCAACGGACTTCACCACGCCGTACATGGAGCTGACCGCGCCTTCTTTATAGGTAAAGTCGGTCTGGAAGACGAGAATGGGTTTCATGAATATACTCCTTCTTTTTATCAACAAATCAGACAAACGGGTTCCAGAATTTCCCGTGATTTACGAAAATGCTCAACGCGATGGTGCCCAGAAACAGCAGCAACGCAAGCGAGATGGCAACGATATCGTTTTGCTTGAGCGGCTTTGCCGCGTACCATGTCCGCTTCTTCTCTTTGCCAAACCCGCGCAGGTCCATGGTGTTTGAAATGGTCTCGATGCGCTCCAGCGTAGAGAAGACCAGCGGAATCGTGATGTTGAGGATGTTCTTGAGGCGCTTGCCGAGCTTTTCTTTTTTCGAGAGATCAAGCCCGCGGCTCTGCTGTGCGGCGGAGATGTCCTGATAGTCCCGAATCAGATCCGGAAAATAGCGAAGCGTCAGCGAAAACGCAAACGCGGCCTTATAGCTCACCCCCGCGCGGTTGATGCTCGCGGCGAGCTCGCTGGGGTTGGTCGAGAGAAAAAAGATGATGCCCAGCGGCACGACGGAGGCGTATTTGAGCGTCTTTGTCACCTGATAGAGCATCTGCTCGCTCGTGACAACGTACCGCCCGAAGATACGAAAGAGCACATGCTCCGTGCCGTAGATCTCCGTGCCATACGTTGGGCTAAAGACGAATGTGAGGATGAAGTTGAGCACGAGAAACAGCAGCACGTATAGCAGCATGAGCTTGATCTGGCGAAACTGAATCTCGGACATCTTCAGAAACACTAGCGAGAGAATCATGATCACCGCGATGGCGCGGATATCATAGGAGAACATCACCGCCGCGGTGAGCAGCAGAAAGCAGAGGAGCTTGGTCACGCCCGAAAGGTTGTAGATGGCATTGTGCCGCTCGACATAGTCGAAGAGTTTCGCTTTCATCGCGCCGTGCTCCTCTCATAGTCGATAAAGTGCTGCACAAACGCCTCGCAGTCCGGGATCCCCGCGCGCGTCGCCAGCTCATAGAGCGAGGTGAGCTTCAGGCTCGCCTTGGTTGCGATCTCATCACTCGTGAGCGCGCGCACCGCCGTGCCGTCGTGCAGGATTTCGCCCGCGTGCAGAACGATCGCGTGCGGCGTATATTCCAGCATCAGGTGCATATCGTGGGTGATGAGCAGTATCGTCGTCCCGCTCTCGTTGAGCGAGCAAAGAAACTCCATGATCTCCGTATAGTGCCGGTAGTCCTGCCCCGCCGTGGGTTCGTCGAGTATGATCAGCTCCGGCTCGAGCACCAGCACGCTTGCGATGGTCACGCGCTTCTTCTGCCCGAAGGAGAGCGCGGAGATCGGCCACTTGCGAAACGGCGACAGCCCGCAGATCTTGAGCGCCTTTTCCACGCGGGGCTTGATCTCTTCTTCGCTTAATCCGCGCAGCTTGAGTCCCAGCGCTACCTCGTCATAGATCATGGACTTGCAGATCATCTGGTTGGGGTTTTGCATGACATAGCCGATCTTGCCGCTGCGCTCGTGAATCGTCCAGCTGTCCATCGGTTCGCCACGGAAGCGAAGGCTGCCCTCCGGGTCTTTGCAGATGCCTGTGATGACCTTGGCCAGCGTGCTCTTGCCCGCGCCGTTGGTGCCGACAAGGCTGACCATCTCGCCCGCTTCGATTGAGAAACTCAGGTTTTTAAGGATCGGTCGCTTTTCGACATAGCGGTAACTCAGCTCGTTCGCCTGCAGGATCGACTCGCCCGCGGGTTTCTTCTCCCGCTCCTGCTGCGCCGCGTCCCAGGAAATAATCGCACTGCGCACGGCGTCGACATCCAGCGTGTCGATGCGCCCCGCGTGCAGCGCCTGTGTCACCGGCACGCCCGCGTATTTCAGCGCGGTGACGTAGAGCGGCTCTCGTATGCCCAGCTCGCCTAAGATATCTGCCGCCATGAGCGCATCCGGCGAGAGATCGGCGACGATCCTGCCGTCCGACATGACGATCACGCGGTCCACATGCCTGTGGAGCACGTCCTCCAGGCGGTGCTCAATGATCACGACCGTCTTGTGATAGTCTTCCGCTATGCGGTCGATGAGCTCAATCGCGGTCTTCCCCGTGGCGGGGTCGAGATTTGCCAGCGGCTCGTCAAAGAGCAGCGCCTCCACCTCGTGCACCATCACGCCCGCAAACGACACGCGCTGCTTTTGCCCGCCCGAGAGCTCGAAGGGGGAGGCGCTCAGCAGCCCATCCATATCCACCATCGCGGCGGCGCGCTGAACGATCTGCTTCATCTCGCCCTGCTTCATGCACTCGTTTTCCAGCGCAAAGGCGATGTCCTCGCCCACCGAAAGGCCGATGAACTGCCCGTCCGGATCCTGCAGCACGGTGCCGACATGCTGACTGAGTTCAAAGATGCTCGCGCTTTTGGTCTCTATGCCGCAGACGGTGAGGCCGCCCTTGATCTCGCCGGGATAGGAAAACGGGATCAGACCGTTGATGCAGTTGCCCAGCGTGCTCTTGCCGCTGCCGGAGGGGCCGACGATGAGCACCTTTTCGCCTTCGTAGATGGTCAGGTTGATGTCGTGCAGCGTTGGCTCCGCCTGCGAAAAATATTGAAACGAAAAATCCCGAAACTCGATGACAGGTTTGCGGCTACTCTCCACGATGCGGCTCCCTCCCTGCGGATTTCTGCACCGCGATGGTCCACGGGGCTCCGGTGCCGACGTTGTAGGCGCGCGCAAAATCGCCCTGATTGATCGCGACCGCCATGCGGTCAAGGCTGTTGACATAGACCAGCGGCTCGCCGACGAACGCATCCGCAAACGAGCGGGCATAGATCAGCGAATTTCGGTAGACCAGCCGCGTGCCGTTTTGAATCTTGATCTCGACGAAATCCCCATGCTTGACGCCGAGCTCAAGAAACTGCTCGCGGCGGATGCTCGTCCAGAGGCTGCCGAAGCGGACATCCAGCACGTCGATATCCCCGCAAAGCCATGCCCCCTCAAACCGTGGCTCCTCCATCGGCAGCTCGACCACGCTCTCGGGATCCGCCTCCGGTCCGACACCCGCAAAGTCTATGATACCGGCGGCAAGCCGCGCACCGGTGTAGGCGTAGATATCCCGCCCGTGGAAGGTATAGCTCTCGCCTGAACCCGGCAGGCGGTTAACCCGCTCGTCGATCTCACGCGCGGCGACGATGCCGCTGATGCGCTTGATGTGCGTGAGCGTGCCGTTGTCCGGCGTAATGATGTATTGCCCCGCACGGGTTTCCACCGCGATGCTCCGGCGCGTGGAGCCCACACCCGGGTCGACCACGGAGACGAAGACCGTGCCTTTCGGCCAATAGCCAACAGTCTGTATGAGCCGGTAGCTCGCTTCCCACGCGTTGTATTGCGGTATTTCGTGGGTGAGGCTGGAGATGTTGAGCTGCTCGCTGACGGAATACGCAACGCCGTACATGGCGCTCACCGCGCCGTCCGCAAGGCCAAAGTCGGACATGATGACGAGGGGTTTCATAATCGTCCTCCCTGTGATGATTGGATTATTTTGGTTCGCCGCGCTATTGCCGCACGGTGTAGCTGATCTTATAGTATTCCGGCCGCATATAATGCTTGCATCTGGCAAGCGGGGTCGCGTCCCCACCGTAGAGAATGCACTCTAAAAGGTGCACGGGGGTCCCCTCCTCTAC
>DNFZ01000030.1 GCA_003486785.1 Clostridiales bacterium
GAAGCAAATGACGCTTCGTGAGAAAGCGGAGATGTGCGTAGACGGCTCTATGCTGCGCACAGCAAAAATGCCTCAGCACGGAATACCGAAACTCATCATGACTGATGGGACAAGCGGCGTTCGTTTACTCGATGAGCCGGATGCAGACCCCAAGACAGCGCGGTTCATCGAACGCGTATCTGCTTCTTTTGACTCCGAGGATGCACTGGCGGCGACAATTCCTGCAACTTGCTTCCCGGCTGGCTCCAGTATCGCGTGCAGCTGGGATGCAGCGCTTTCCGCGCGTATAGGAGCGGCCATTGCCGAGGAGTGCAAGTTCCTAGAGGCAGGACTTTTATATGGCCCTGCAATCAATACGCGCCGCACCCCACTCGACGGACGCGGATTTGAGTACTTCTCGGAAGATCCCTGCTTGGCGGGTAATCTGTCAGCGGCATTTGTTGATGGTCTGCAGAAAAACGGAGTTGCGGCAAGCATCAAGCACTTTGTCTGTAACGACTCAAACTATCTGCGCACAATCTCTGATAGCGTGGTGAGCCAGCGTGCATTGCGCGAGATTTATCTTGCCGCGTTTGAGCGTGTGGTGAAAAATGCACGTCCTGCAACAGTCATGGGGTCCTATAATAAGATCAACGGCGTACACGCTTGCGAAAACAAGTGGTTGTTGACGGATGTTCTGCGGAATGAATGGGGTTATGAGGGCGTCATCATCTCCGATTGCGGCGCAGTAAAGGATCACCTTGCAGCATTTCGTGCAGGTCTTGATTTTGAGATGCCCCATAGTAAAATGGCGATCGACAAACTGGTTGCAGCCGTCGAATCCGGCGAAATGAAAGAAGCGGAGCTGAACACTCACGCCCGCCGCGNNCCTAGCGTTGATTTTGAGGCACACCATGCACTTGCCCGGGAAGCCGCGGAAAAATGCGCGGTGCTGTTGAAAAATGAAGATCATATTCTGCCGCTGGACGCAGAGAAAACATCGAAAATCGCCATCATTGGCGACTGGGCAGTGCACCCGGTGTTTCAGGGCACGGGGTGCGCCATCGTAAACGCGCGGCAAATCGATATTCCTTTGGATGAAATGCGGAGAATCGTTCCCGATCCGTCCGAAATGATATACGAACCTGGCTATCACGACTTAAGCCAGGCCGATGAAACACTGCTCAGCCATGCCGTCACTGCAGCTAAGCAGGCGGATGTTGCGATCGTGTTTTCCGGTTCGATCCTCCCGGAAGAGAGCGATGATTACAACCGCAAGCACATGCATGTTGAGCCCGCGCAGGAAGAGCTGATTTGTCGCGTGAGCGAGGTCAACGCAAATACGATCGTTGTGCTCATGAACTGCGAGTCTGTCGTCATGCCCTGGATCGACAACGTTAAGGCTGTGCTGGACATGTGGTATTGCGGCGAGGGCAGCGGGAATGCTATTGCCAAGCTGTTGTTTGGCATAGCGAATCCCAGCGGCAAACTCCCGGTTACCATGCCGGTGAAACAGAGCGATATGCCGGGATATCTGCATTTCCCCGGTGAAAATCACGAACTGCTCTATGAGGAAGGCGTGTTTGTAGGATATCGTTACTATGAGAAAAAAGAGCTCGCGCCGCTTTTCCCGTTTGGTCATGGGCTGAGCTATACTTCGTTTGCTTATGGCAACCTGCGGCTTTCCGCGCAGGAGATCACGCTGCCAGAACAGTTGACTGTTCGTTTTACGTTGACCAACGCAGGCAGACAACGCGGCGGCGAGGTGCCGCAACTCTATGTTGCGGATGGTCATGCGCGCCTCCCGCGGCCGATTAAGGAACTCAAGCATTTTACAAAAGTCTATCTTGATCCGAGCGAATCGGCGGAGATCGCGTTTACGCTGGATGCGAGAGACTTCTCGTATTATGATCCTGCGTTTTCCGGATGGGTCGCGGACAGCGGCACGTTTGAACTGATCATCGGCTCCTCTTCGCAGGATGTTCGCCTTCGTACGGTTGTGTTCGTGAAAGAACCAACCGAGCGAGCATTGCCTATAACAAGCGATTCGCATTATCTGGAACTATTCCAAGACGCCCGTGTCAGACAGGCGTATTTTGATACGCTGATCGAGTGGGGATTCATTACGCGCGAAGATATTACACCGGCTTTGGAAAAACAGCTGTGCATCGCTTTCTGGGGGCTCAAACAGCACCTCGACCTATTGGTTCCATATGACATTACGGAAGAAAAGGTCGAAGCGCTCGTTGAGCGATTGAATCAGGCTACGCGGTCGTAAAGGAGCGGAACATATGTATACACTGCAATTGTTCAGCGTTCGGGATGCGATGGGACAAGATCTCCGCAAGGCTTTAAAAAGCGTTGCAGCGCTCGGCTACCAGCGCGTTGAGTTCGCGGGTTTTTTCGGTATTGAACCGGAAGCGCTCCGCGATTGGCTGGATGAAAGTGCCCTGGGTGTTTTCGGATCGCACATGCCGTGTGATACAATAGAAGATGATTTTGATGCCGTCGTGCAGTATCATCATGCGATTGGATGCGAACGTATCACAATCAACCGCAACCAGCTGTATTCTCAGGAAGCGATTGACGCGTTTGTTGCGCAGGCGAATCGTCTTCGTCTCAAGTTGCTGGGCGAAGGTATACGCTTGGGGTTTCACAACCACCATCAGGAGTTTGAAACAAACTTCGACGGGTCAATCGCCTATCCCAGCATTTTGGAGCGCACAGAGCTGGATCTGCAGCTGGATGTGTTCTGGTCACGTGTTGCGGGTCATGATCCCGTGGCACAGATAGAAACATTTGGCAAACGGCTTCAGTCGATTCACCTCAAAGACGGCCTGCTGGATGGCACTGAGCTGCCATTTGGACAGGGCGAGATGCAACTGCCGACTATTGCTCGCAAGGCGAATGAACTGGCGATCGATATCATTGCCGAAAGTGAAACGTTGAACCCGAGCGGACTTGCGGAAGCAAAGATCTGCATCGAGTACTTGAAGAATCTCGAATCATAAGGAGCGCATACATGGATTCGTTTGCCTGTCATGGCGACATACTCTATGCGCCGAGCGCGGAGAAAATCGAAACATATGCCAACCACTGGATCGTCGTGGAAGAAGGAATGGTGACTGGTGTTTTTTCTGCGCTGCCAGAACGGTATGCGGGAATAGAACAGCGGGACTACAGCGACAGCTTGATCATCCCGGCTTTCTCAGATCTGCACATCCACGCCTCGCAGTATTTTCAGCGCGGCGTGGGTATGGAC
>DNFZ01000074.1 GCA_003486785.1 Clostridiales bacterium
ATAGAATGGACGGCAAGAAGAGCTAGCGCTCAGACAAAATAGAATCCATCAGACGATAGAATGGACGGCAAGAAGAGCTAGCGCTCAGACAAAATAGAATCGATCAGACGAAAGAGGGGATGCGCGCTGCATCCCCTCTGTTTATTCAAGGCAAACTCTGCTCGCCCCTTACGCCTTCGTTCTGTTGCCTGTCGCCCAAGCTGTGCGCCGCGTTAGCCAACCAGCGAGATCGACCCCGCGGGCAAAAAGTTTAGATCGCTTGACCCGGCGATGATATTGACATTGCTGCCTGTGATGATGATCTCCTTTGCGATGACTCTGCCATAGATGGTGATGTTGCTGGCGTATATTCCGATCTTTCCATTGGGCGCGTAGAGTGTTCCATTGATCGTCAGCCCCGAGGTAGACAGGCTGATATTCCCCTTGGTGGAATACAAACAGACCGCCGTGTCGGAGGTTGCCTTGAGCATGCTCCCGCTCATGTTGATATCGCCCGTTGCACATATCGTCCCCTGGCCGGTAAATGTGCTGCCGGCGACTTCAACTTTGCCGTCCACATAGATCGGACTGTCTACGCTCAAATTGGTCCCCCAGAAGGTTTTATTGCCTTTGGAAGACGTTCCTGCAGCGTCCGACAGCGCCTTCACTTCCGCAGAAAAATCAGGCATAGCGACAAATGCCGCCGGACTCGTCAGCCTGTTTGGGACATTGACGGAACTCCCTTGAATGTCTATCGAAGCCCCCTGCGCAAGTCCGCCGATTGTAATTGTCGAAACATAGCAACTCAGGGCGTTGACCGCCTCAGCATTCCCGGAGATCGTCTGGCTGGATCCGGTAATCATGAGTGAATAGTTCGAGTGTACGCTGCCCGTGATATTCAGGCTGCTGGAATACATGCCCAGCAGAAGATTATCTCCGCCGGAAAAAACAGCGTAACCGAACGGACCCGTGCCCATGCCGGTTCGCTCCGCTACCGCGCGTGCAGACACATCAATGCTGGTTAACCCTATGATGCGCGCAAACGTATACTCAACCGTCTCGCTGCAGACGACTTCAATCCGGTTGGCGTTCCCGTTGTAGGGCGAGGTCGCCGTCGTGTTGGAAGCGGGCACGCCGTTGAGCCCGGCATAGGTCACCGCCGTGCTCCTCGCGGCTGATGCGCTCGGCAGCTCGTGCGCGCCTGCCAGTGCCGCTGCGTCCGCCGCGTTTTGCAGCTGCCCCTTGCTCACGGATACCATGCCGATATCCACGACGATTGCCGCGACTGTGCAAAGCATCGCAATCGATATCGCTACCAATATGACCGACTGGCCGCACTCGCGCTTGAACCATTTTAGAACGGATCGCATAAAAACCTCCAAATCGATGGCAGCGGATCGCCGTCTGCCCGCCTGCGCGAATGCATGCGTATGCGACGCATCGCATCATCGCATGCAGCAACGTTTGTACTGGTCAAATCCCGCTATTTGCGGGGGTAGTAAGCGTCCGCATTGCTCGCATCCGGCCGCAAAATCTGCATGGCGGGCTGTGCCGGCCGCTGCGAAAGCTCGGGCTGCGCGTCCATGCTTGACTTAAACTGGCTGATGAGCTGGTATGCCTCGGCGAACATGGTCGCGAGCTTGTCCGCAACCTGCGAAAACTCTTTTTGCTGCGAGAATCCCGTTTGCTGCGGATGTGGCTGCGCGGTTTGCTGCTGCGCGGGCTGTCGCTGGGGCTGCTGTACGTACGGCTTCTCATAGGCCGCGGCGTATGCGCCGGATTCGGGCGGTCGCATTTCCCCGGCATCGGTTGCCGGCCTCATTCCGATCGCGCGTAAATAGTACACCTCTTCGCGCAGGCGGTCGTTCTCCTCCATCAATCGCTCACGCTCTGCTTTCCATGTGACAACAAGATTGGTCGCCTGTGCGACCGATGCACGGAGTTTCTGCGTTTCCGTCTCCAGCGCGCGGATACGCTCCGCATTGCCTTCGCCAGCCGCCTCCTGCCGAAGCCGCTCAAGCTCTTCCCGCTCCGCGCGGTGGCTTTTCACGGAGTGCAGCAGCGCGTTGATGCGCGCATTTGCAGCATTTAGCTGTGTTTCACGCTCTATAAGAAGGTCTTTGAGTTTCTTCAAGCCACAGTTGCGTGCCTCTATCTCGCTTTTCGCCGCATCCAGCTGTATGATCAGATACTCCTGCTCCTGTTTTGCGGCTTTTGCTTGCTGCGCAAACACACGCTTGACGTTTTCCACATACATGCGCACATCATGCGGATCGTAGCCGGACAAGGCGCGGCGAAAACGCGCATCCGCGTCCATTTGGCTTCGCAGGGAATCGATCCCTTTCTCGTTGCCCATTTGGTCACTCATCGGATAACCTCCAATACGTCCCCCGCCGCAATGGCGCATTGTCTTGCGCGGCCTGCCGGTAACTCCAGCACATGCCACGCACCGCGCTGATGCGGCAGCGCTCTGCCCGGATTCAGCGATTCGTCGATTCGCAACACACGCCCGTGCTTATCCAGATAAACGGCATCGATGGCATAACGCATGCCGACGGTGTGGATGGCGCTGCAGGGTGTGAGCAGCAGCCCCCCGTCCGCCTGCAGCGTGCGCCCCAGAAGTCCGCGAAGCCGGGAAAAATACCCTCTGGCATGCCAGACCGTAGCGATTCTCTCACTGTTTTTCGCGATTTCTACCGTCTTCATGCCATCGCCTCTTTGTACAAATTGTGTGGCGTCCGCCTGATCCTGCGTTGGCTGCCGAGTGCGTGCGTGTTACAACCTAACACCATCATAAAGCATTGTCGCAACGCATACAACATGTTTTCTTCACAGCTGCACTTGCTTGATCAAGCAACACGCATCCGTCTCACCCAAATTTCCGGCGCTATTTGCTAAACGTCGCAACCAGATCGACCGCAGCAGGGCCGAGCAGGATGATGAAAACGACCGGAAAGATAAAGAGCACGGTCGGCAGCATAATCTTGATCGGTGCTTTTGCGGCTTTTGCCTGAATCATCTGCTTGCGCTCGATGCGAAGGCGATCCGCCTGTACATCCAGCACGTTCTTAATGGGAACGCCGAGTTGCTCCGCCTGCAAGAGCGCGGTGACAAACGCCGAGAGCTCTTTTACGTCGCAACGCTCCGCCATCTCTTTGAGCGCCGTTCTGCGCGGAACGCCCATCTGCACCTCGCGAATCGCATTATTCAGCTCCGTGAGCAGTGCGGATTTGTTCTTCGCGTATTGGCGAACGATGGCTGCATCCAGGCCCAGCCCTGCCTCTACACTCACGATGAGAACATCCATTGTCTCAGGCAGCTCGCGCAGGAGCGTTTCTTTTCGTTTCTTCACGCTGGCGGTGAGGTAGCGGCTGGTTCCAAAGAGCGGAATATTCGCCATCACCATGAGTATAATGAGCCGCAGCATCAGCCCGATCGGCAGCAGCAAAAAGAGCGCGATCCCTAAGATAAAGAATACGAGGATGAGCATGCCCTTGATAAACGAAAACTCCTGCAACGTCAGCGAAAGCCCGGAGGCTTTGAGCTGCTTTTCAAGCTTGATGCTCGCCTTGCTTTGGCTCACTGGTTTGCTGTTTCCCGCGGATCGTCGTATACTCTCGGAGATTCGCTTCACCATTGGACGAATCACGCGCTCGGAAAACGTTTTCTTGAGTTCCTCGTCGCTATAGGTGCGCTCAGTCTCAACGACCTGCGAAAACCGCTTGCGCATCTGATCGCTCTTGACGCCGACCTCGTGCAGAAGCGCAAGCAAGCTAAGAAACACCGCGAGTGTAAAAACAAGTACCACGAACCGCATGCGGCGCCTCCTCTCCTACAGCTTGATATTCACGATCTTTTTTACGATCAGGAAGCCGATGGTTTCCATCACCACGCAGATCAGCAGCATGATGCGCCCGGAGCGCGTGACAAAAAACATATCGATATAGCCCGGGTTGATCAGCATCAGCACCAGAATGATGAAGACGGGCAGCAGCCCGATGACATAGCCGCTCATTCTTCCCGCGGAGGTCATCGTGCGAATCTCGCCGCGCAGCTGAATGCGTTGGTTGATCGTATCCGAAATGTTTTGGAGGATCACGGCGAGGTTGCCGCCAATTTGCCGCTGAATGACGACTGCGGAGGCCATCAGATCCAGATCCGCGTTCCTTGTGCGGCTTACAAGGCGGCTAAGGCTGGTTTCCAGCGGCATACCGTACTGCGTTTCGCGATAGACGCGCATAAACTCGCGGGAGATGGGTTCTTCCATTTCGTCGGCAACGTTTTTCATCGCTGATTGAAACGATTGGCCAACGCGAAGCGCGTTGCAGATGATCGTCAGCGCATCCGTAAGCTGGACGCCAAGCAGCGCGAGCCGCTTGTTTTTCTTGATCGTAACCCAACTGATCGGCGCAGCAGCGCCGATGATCACAAGGCCGATGCAAACGGTGGTCGGCGCGCCGAGAAAGAGGACGATGGCAGGGAGAACCGCCCCTAAAAAAACCCAGATGGTGACAAACTCCTCCGCGCGCAGCGCAACGCCCGCCACATAGAGCTCCTCGGCGATCTGATCGAGTTTGAGCGGGTTTTTTCGTCGCGCTTGTTTGCCCGTGCGCTTGGCGGCGCTTTCATCCGCGCCGAAATCGAACAGCGCGCGTACGCGACTGTCCATCTGTCGCTTTTCTTTCGTACGCGCCACGGCAATCAAGTAGAAGAAAAAATAGGACGCGATCACAGAAGCCGCGACGACCAGCGTGCGCATCATATCCTCCACCTCCACTTACCGTTTTGTTTGTCCTGCGAAACAGCGTCTTTCAAATTGCGATCAGCTCGACGCTTCGGCCTTCGTCGCCTACCGAGCGCCTTGTATGATTGCCGAGCGGATCAATGGAACCACTCGTCTTTCAAGCCAGCGCCGGCTGCCGCGAGCTTTTCGCTGCAGCGCGGCTTGATGCCGGATGCGCGGAATCGCCCCGGCGACCGCCCGTCGCCATAATCGTAGGTGAATATATCCTGCGTGATGATAACGTCGCCTTCCATGCCGAGCACTTCGCTGATGCCGATAATCTTTCGGCTGCCGTCCCGCATGCGCGACTGCTGAACGATGATGTCGATCGCGGAAGCGATCTGCTGGCGGATCGCCGCGACGGGCAGATTCATGCCCGCCATGAGCACCATGGTTTCCAGGCGCGCAAGCATATCCCGCGAAGAGTTCGCATGGCCCGTGGTCAGAGAGCCGTCGTGCCCGGTATTCATTGCCTGCAGCATGTCCAGCGCCTCGCCGCCGCGTACCTCGCCAACAATAATCCGGTCCGGGCGCATGCGCAGCGCGTTTCGCACGAGATCGCGTATGGAGACAATCCCCGCGCCTTCCAGGTTTGCGGGGCGCGCTTCGAGCGTCAGCACGTGCCTTTGCTGCAGCTGAATTTCCGCCGCATCTTCGATGGTGATGATGCGCTCATCATACGGGATGTATGCGGAGAGCACATTGAGCAGTGTCGTTTTTCCGCTGCCGGTGCCGCCCGAGACAACGATGTTGAGCCTTCCTTTTACGCAGCACTCCAGAAATGCCGCCATCTTGAGCGTTAGGCTCCCGAAGCTGATCAGATTTTCGGCAGTGAGCGGAACCCTGGTGAATTTACGAATTGTGAGCAGCGGCCCTTTGAGCGAGAGCGGGGCGATCACCGCATTGACGCGCGAGCCGTCGGAAAGTCTGGCATCCACCATCGGATTCGCTTCGTCGATGTGTCTCCCCAGCGGCGATACGATGCGGTCGATCACATTGAGCAGCTGCTCGTTGTCCGAGAACGTGACATCACTTTGCGAAAGCCGTCCCTTGCGCTCGATAAAAACCTGCTTTGCGCCGTTGACCATGATCTCGCTGATCGTATCGTCGGCCAGCAGCTTCTCCAGCGGCCCGAGACCGCGGATGGAGTCGTAGATTTCGACCGCGATGCGGTTGCGTTCCGGCCGCGCCATGCTCGCCGCATTCTGTTCCAGCGCGGACTCGATGATGGCGCGCGTCTCCGTTTCATTCGTTCCGCTGCTATGTTTCTCTTCACGTTTGTTGAGCGCTTCCACTACCTGATAGTGAACCCGGTCGCGCAACAGAGCGGTTTCATCCGTCTCCGCCATTGTTCCCGCCCCGCTTTGCGCAGCAGGCGTCTTCTTATCGAGCCGCTCCAGCAAACCCATGTTTTATGCCCTCCGGATCAAACTGCGTGCAAAATTGCGTATTTCCTTGGTCGCCTTTGCGTTTGGCGCGCAGCTAAGCAGCGGTATCCCGCGGTTGACCGCCAGCATCGCTGACTTCAGATCATAGGGGATCACGAGCGCCGGAGTCGCTTCCAGCAGATTTGCCACATTTTTCACCGTGATCGAAGAGATGCCGTCCTTGTTGACAACGATCTTGATCTTATCCTGCTGGTTGAGCGCCTCAAGCACCTTGATGCTCCGCTTTGCGTCGTGCAGCGAGGCGATGTCCTCATTCACAACAAGCAGTATCGTATCCGCCGTCTCCATCGCAGCAATCGCGCAATCCCCCAGTGAAACGCCCATATCGACCACGATATAGTCAAACTCCGTTCTGAGCGAGGAGAGGATCGCATCCACGTGTTCCGGCCGGATCAGCTCGGCATACTCCGGCGAGCTGCTCGAGAGCATCACTTGAATGCCGCTCTGATGGCGGATGAGATAGCTTTTGATGGTAGAAAGCTCAAACGAATGCTCCTCGACCATGTCCGCGATCGTATCACCCTTGGGAATATCCAAAAAAACGCCGACCTCACCAAACTGCAGGCTCAGATCGATCAACGCAATCTTCTTACTCAAGGACGCGAGCGCGTATGCCAGATTGACCGCAAGCGTGGTTTTGCCCACCCCGCCCTTTGGCGCATAGCAAACGATGACTTTTGAATCGTAGCTCGCAATCTTCTGGGTGCAGTTTCTGCGGTTTAGGTCCCTGCTCGCTGCGGTCATGATATGGGTGCAGATATCGCGCTCGCTGCTGTCCAGATCGATTACCCGGGCGATGCCGCATTCCATTGCGCGCGCAAGCGTGCGGCTATCCAAAGCCGGTGCGATCAGCAGGATGGTGATGTCGCTTCGCGTCGTAAAGATACGCTCGGCAAAGTCTAGCTCCTGATCCGGCATCATGCGTGTGCCGATTAAGAGCACATCCGCAGGCTGGGAAGACGCCTTCTTCAACCCGTCGCCATCCGGCCGAAACGTGCTCACCACGCGCAGTGCCTCGTCGGTCAAAAGCCCCGAGATCATTTTTCTGTCTTCGGCAGACATCGCTGCCAGCATGATGCGTATGCTGTTCATGTTTCCCCTTACTGTGCTTGTACCAGGAGCGTATCGTTGATGACGGGTTCTTGCGTGTTCGCGGCATGATCGCCGGATGCGCGCAGAATCAGAACGATAGAACCGCTTTTTGCGCCCTGCACCACGCGCATGGCCTCCTCCGGCGTTAACAGCAGCGTTACGCTCTTGTATCCGCCGGCGGATTCTTCCTCCGTGCTGCCAGCCGAACTTGAAAGAGATTTTCCTACCGCTACGACGCGAACATTCTGCGCCGCGACCAGTGTGGTGCTCAACGTCTGCGGCAGCTGGGATGCCGTCGGTTCCTCGCCCTCCGCTACCTCTGGTGCCTTTGCGGGTACATAGGTCGTGGTGGTGTAGGAGATGACGTCCACATAATCCCCGCGCTGCAAGAACCCCGCAACGCCGGATACCTCATCCACCGCCACCGTGACCGCGCGCATCCCCTCCGGAACGACATAGGCAAGCCCACTGTCGCTTTCGCCGAACTGCTTGAGTTTCGACGGAAAAATTTGTTCTCCTTTGATGAGCTCGCCTTCCGTCACATAGCCGATCACTTCCGCCACATTGCGCGCCGCAAGTGAATGCGCATACCCACGCGGAACCTGCTGATAGGTTACCATTTCAACGGTTATGGGCGTGAATGCGGGAATCTGCATCGCGGCGACGACCACTTTGTCATACTCGACTTTAACCTGTTTTTGCGATTCCAGATTCCCCAGATAAAAATAAAGCAAACCACCCGCGCACAGCGCGGCAATCAAGGCAAACGCGACAACTTTTTTCATAAAGTCCTCCCATTGGATCCAGCAGACGGGGTCTTTGCATCATATGCAGAAACGCGATTTTCTCTCTCTCTGCTGCGTCCGTCTCTCTCATCGTTCCGGCGCTTTTCTTGCGCTGTGGCGGGCACGGTATCCGGCAAGCCCTCGCGCGTATTTTTTGCTCCGGTTAACCTACCTTCATCGTGCTTGTCGCGGTGATATGATAGGCTCCCCCCGGCGCTAAAAACGCGGTCAGCGGTGTCAGCGTCGGCAGATTATACTCCATGGTGACAGTAAGGTCTCCATCCTTGAAGTTGGAAGGATTGGAGTACGTTATCGTCACCGTCAGCGGGTTTTTCATATAATCTGGCTTTGCGTTGGCAATGGTAGTATTCACCGCCGTCGTGCTGGCGGCCTTGGTGGTTGCGACGATGCCTGCGCGCGTTGCTTCACGCGTGATCGTGTCCATCACCTGCCGCGTCGCGGCAAGCCAACCCATCTCCAGCATGCCGCAGATCAAAAGCAGCACAAGCGGGAGTGTGATGGCCATCTCTACCATCGATTGCCCGCTCTCGCGGCGTTTTTTGAGAAAAGATGTCTTCAAGCGTATTTCCTCCAGCCTTCCGGCGTGCAGATTGCGCTCTTTTGTATTTCTCTTTCAACAAGAGCTCTTTCCGTTGAAACAGAGATACCAAAGACACGCGCAAACAATAAACGAATGCCGGAATAAGAGCGGCCGCTTCATTCTTGGTCGCTCTCATTCCGGAAATCTGACCGGAGCTCACGCACGGCGTTCAGATGCCCTGTTTGCCGTACGATGATAGTACCGGGTTGACTTAGGGGTTCTCGCGCTTGAGAAAGAGGATGCACAACGTCACCTAAACAAGCCGTTTGGAACGACCCGGGCGAAAGGCGAAGTATCTTTTGAGTTTCTTTGCTGGAAGGCGTGCACCGCGTCGGTTCGACTTGAACACGCCGCGAATCAATCAAACAACTCGCTTGCCTTCGTAAAAAACGCGGAAGCGTTCGTACCGATCAGCTGTAACCCGCCGATCACGACGAGCGCAACAAGCATGATGATCAGGCCGTATTCGACGACGCCTTGCCCTTGTTCATTCGAAAAGAAATGTCCCATCGTTCTGCATCCTCAATCCGCAACGCTTTTGCACAGAGTCAGGTTTTATTGGAGTTCGTCTGCAATACCCGTGAAGATGCCCGACGCACGCGTTCCGATCAGCGTAATCGCGCCGATGACCACAACAGCGATGAGCGCGATGATCAGACCGTACTCCACCATACCCTGGCCTTCCTCGTTCATAAGGAATTTTTTCATAATATAGATCCTCCTTTCTCCGAGATTCTTCGCAATCTTTCCGCGAGATGTGTCTCGTAATCAAGTTCTGGTCACGTTCCACACAGGCTTTCTACTGCGAAATATCTGCGATGGCCATCGCCGTTGGCGGCGAATCCATCGTGGTTGTCCCATGCCCAATCGGTTTTGTCGCCCTTCTTGCATAACGTGCTTTGTGTCTTTTAGATGAGTATGATCGATACCGCAACCAGCGCGAGCGCAAGAAACGGCCCCATCGGGATCATTGTCTTGAGCATCTGCGGCAACGGCATGCGATGATCGAGTATCGCATAGAGCAGCACCAGCGCACCCATACAGGCGATTGCGTAGAGACTCCCCGTGAGCCCCAGCGCAAACCCCATCGCGGCGGCAAGCTTTACATCTCCCGCGCCGACTTTTTTGCCGAACAGCGCGGGTAGAAAGAAGATGACGAAGCACACCGCAAATCCGAGCAGCGACTGCCAGATTTGAAAACGAATCGCTCCCGTCAGCCCGAACACCGCTGCGAGCGCTAAGATCGCCAGCACCAGCTCGTTAGGAATGACGCGGTGCTTTGCGTCGGTATAAAATACGCAAGCCGCACTCAACAGGAGCAGCATCAGATACAATCCCCGAAATGACACCCCGGCACGCCAGCCGATCACGCCGCCGATAACGCTCATGCCGGCAAGCATCATCCAGAAATGTTTCCGCTCCATGCCTGGCGCAAACCCGCGCTGCTTGAGCAGCAATCCGCTGATGAGCCGGGCGGGAATCGCCAAGCCTGCGCCACTCGCAGCGCCGCAGATTACCGGCAGCAAGTCCAGCATGTTTGTCTCCCCTCAACCATAAATAGTCGTTTGATTTCCATCTGTATCCGTCTATATCCATCTATATCCGTCTATTTCCATCTGTATCCGTCTACGTCTATATCTATCTATATCCGGCTATATCTGTTTCAGATGTTCTAAAAAAATAACGGCTCAAAATCCCGCTGAAATTGAACCGCCGCGTTTAAATAACACAAGTAAGCCATCCATCCGGCCATTGTGTGTAACGTGAGTTCTTCAATCGGTAGCTGGCTGCCGTTGGCAGTATCCTGCCGGTAGGCCCTATAGCTTTGCGACACCCGCTTTGGCGGGATATGCCTCTTGCGTGGGAAGAATCGCACTTGATATGAAACTATCAAAGAACGCGTCGTTCCAGTTCTGTCGGGATCAGTTTTCTGCGTCCCTTATCGCCAGTCTTGCGTAATCGTTTTCGTAAAACTTCTTTTTCAACACTCCGGTTGCTTCGGCGGCTCAGAGCCTTGCCCATGCCATCTGATCTGCTTGCCGCTCACATCGCCTTCGCGCCGCCGCTGTCACGTCGGGCACGTATTGAACCGGAGTAGTTCTTTTAATCTGCGTGTATTATCTCTTCTTCGCTTATCTTAGCCGATACAATGGATGATTGCATAAAAAATCGTAAAAATTCATGAATGATTCACAGTTTTCTTTACGGAGAAATGGCCCGTTCCATCGTCTCTGAATAATTCGTTTCTGGAACTATAAATAAAAATATCAAAGAAAACAACTGCTGTCAAGCAATTATGTACGCAATGCTGGCGTAAATCTTTGTTACATGGTAATTATTAGCGGTTTTTTGCTATCTTTTTCAAGAATAGTGCTACATACAGGGCTAATAATCTTACTTCATTCTATCACATCAAAATACTCTTTGTAATACTTTTTGCCGTTCATTGTAAGATTTTCCTCTTTGCCGCCTGTTGCTTCGGGGTGTGCGAAACTGCGCAGTACTATTTATTCATGCAGTTATTCGGCCACCCCGCTATGGTCTAGCGGAAGAGAACCGGGCGTCGTATATACCGAAAGCCTGTACTCCAGCCATCCGTCACGACAACGCCGTTCTGCAAAGAGGAGCAGTGCGCAACCAGATAATTCCCATCGTCACCCACCGCAACGATGATTCCGACATGGTTAAACTGCTCGGTGCCCGGCACGTTGTAGAAGGCAAGATCGCCGGGACGCCCCTCGTCCCATCCGATTGCGCTGGAGTTTGCCCACTGCATGCTTGAGCCATTGCCGATCGCGCGCATAGCCGCCGCTTCTCCGGTCGCGTTGACAAACACCCAGCTGACGTATCCGCTGCAATCCAGTCCTTTCTTGTGTACGGCTCCCGCGTCCTGGGCTTCGCTGAGCGGATCGCCATCCCCCCAGGCTTCGTTCCAGCCGAGTCGATTGTATTTGCCGCCCCAAACATAGGACACTTTCCCCACGAGCGACAGCGCCGTCTCCACCACCTCTTTGCGGGCGATGTTGATGTCCTCCGGCAGTGCTGAAAGCAGCGCCTGAAGGTTCTCCTCCGAAGCCTCTTCGAAAGCCGCGCTTCCCGTTATGGAAGCGAACGTGCGCTGAAACTCGGGCTGCATGAGCTCATACAGGAAGGTTTTTCGCTTCGCACTCATGCCGTATGCATCCGCCATATCCTCATAGGACCTTGCGTTGAGCAATACGTTTGCTACGCCGTCCAGACGGAAGACCTCGATCTGATTCATGTCCCAAAACACGCTGTCGAGCTGATGCAGCGGAATGGAGCGCAGCAGCTCGGCATCCAAAGGACGATCCTCACTGGCCACATATCTCGCCAAAAACGTCGCCAGCACATCGGGCCAGTTGGTTACCTTGGCTTCAAGCGTCTGCTGCACGTCCTTGGTTGAAGAAGACACATCCGTATCATTCTCCGCCGATACCGCGGCGAGGATACGAGCCTCCGCGTTTTCCGCAAGCACTTTGTCCACCTTTTGCCGATATGCCTCGTTCAAAGCCGCAACCCGTTCACTCAGCTCAGACCCTGCCGCAGCGCGATATGCTAAAAGGATTTCATAACGCTCTGCGCTGCTGCCGGAAGGCGCACCCGCCCGCTCCTGCAGGGCGGGATCTGTCTCCTCGCCTTGCACCGTAATTGTTCGCGTCAGCGTGATGAGCTTCCCTTCCTGAAACGCGCCATAGATCACCTGATAGGTTCCCGCAGTATCCGCGCGGAACCCGCCGTTGTCGACTACCCATACTGCCACGGGCTGGCCAAATTCCGTCTGCGCGCTCACACCGTCGAGCAGGGCAAATCCTTCCTGCTTCTGCCGGATCGTGATCGCCGCCGCCATGATGCGCACCTTGCCCGGCGCGCCATCCGGCACGGGGACCGGCGTCGGGGTCGCCGCGCCCGCATCCGCTTGTTCACCGAGCGAGAGCGTGATCTTGGCGGAAACGTCCCGCACCATTTCAAACGCGCTGCCATCGCCCGGCAGATAGCCCGAGAGTGCAGCCGTAACGCGATATGTATGCCCGGCCGGCAGCAACCAGGATACAAGCCCGTCGATACCGGTCATCCCGCTAAAGAGCAGAGACTCATCCTGATAGAGCGATACGCGCGCGCCGGTGAGCCCCGTAGCGGTTTGATCCTGCACGAATATGGTCAGGCGATGCGTCTGCGGCGTTTGCGATGGCTGCGGGGTGGCGTCGCTGCCGCTCAATGCCGGCGATGTCGTCTCAGCAGCGGACGACTGTGCGGGCACGGGGGTCGGCGCTATCTCAGGCGCAGGCGTCGCGCTGGTCGGCGTCGCGTCGTGCTCGGGCGCGCTCGTTTGCTCCGGCGTCGATCCCGTCTGTTCGCTGTAGAGGTCGCTCTCAAGAGAATAATCCAGCGCGCTCACCGTCTCGCCTAAGCAGCCAAACTGCGCCAGCATCAGCGCGGCGATGAGCAGGGCGATTGTGTATTGTCTGGTTTTGCGCGCGATTTGCATGCTTTCTGATGATCCTTTGATGATTGCTACAAGAAATTTGAACCGATTGTATTGATCGCTTTTGTTTGATTCCTCGATCGCTATTGCGTGAACTGCAAATCCATCTGATTCTATGGCTTGTATTTTTAAGATGCGGGCGCGATATCACGCAGCATTCTCGTCACCACGCCGCGGACGGACGAGAGAGGAATTTGGCCGACGCGCACATCCCGGCTGTCGATCGACTCCGCGCGGCGGTCGCCAAGGACGAAGATCTTCCCGTTTTCCACCGTGATCGCCTGCATGGCGCTATTGCCCAGCGGGTCGATCGAAAGATACGTTTCTTCCAGCAGCATGCCGTTTCGCAGCACGCGCCCGTCCTGCATGACCGCAACGGTATCGCCCGGAAGGCCGATCACGCGCTTGATCACGAGGCCGTATGTCTCGCCGGCATCAAACAGAATCAGGTCGCCATGGGTCGCCTCGACAAACCCCATATAAAACACCCGGTCGCCCGCGAACAGCGTAGGCGCCATCGACGTTCCGACTACGGTATACTGCCTAAGATACAGCAGCGCAAGCACCGTCAGCAAAAGAACAAACACGCATCCGCGCAGCAGGGCTACCGCAACGGAGCCGCCCTTTCGCGTGTGCGCCGCTCTTTCATATGCCCAGTATTCCGACGAGGCATCGTCCGGAGCGTTTCTGGTGGAATACCGCATGTATCAGCCCTCTGCTCCGCCCCCGCGCATCTCCGCCGGGTTGTAGCGATAAAAATCCAAAAGAATACGCAATTCATCCGTGCGGGTTTCACGATATCAACGCCGCATGCTGAAATCCGTTACATGCTAACTCGAAATGATTGTAGTATCGTGCATAACAGCATGTCAATATGCACCCTGCATCCATATGGCCCGAAACAGGTGTTTTTTACGCAACTGCACATGAATTTAAAGTTCGTTCACACAATTTTGCCGCTTAAAGAGGCGATGTGCCGTTCCTCCGTCCGATCTGCAGCTGCGCGCTGTGCTAGATCACTTGCATCGCGCAGAAGATGCGCATCGATTCACGCGATGATGTCCGCATATGCCGCGCGGTGTCTCTCAAGCCAAACATCGGCATAGGAGCAGGATGCGGTGGCTTTGAGCCCCTGCCTGCGCAGCTCATCTGCGAGCGCCTCCATCAGCGCCCCCGCAACGCCATGGCCGCGCAGCGCGGGGCTGACATAGGTGTGGTTGATGTCTACGATTCCGTCCCGAACAAACGCATATGTCGCCTCCGCCATGACTTCCTGCCGCTCGTTGAGGCTGTATACCCGGCCTTCGGAGATTTGAAATTCCATGCTCTCTCTCCTATCCATTTGCTTTCCATCGGAAGCTACATAATCATCACAAAAATCATACCCCAACAGGCAATAATATGCAACAACCTCGCCGCGCAATCAAAACGTTAGTCACGTCGAAGCGCCCAAAAAGCAGAAGAAGAGAAGTTTATCTCCTCTTCGTCCTACACCTGATTTTCTGGCCTTCTTACTTAACCAGCGCCGTAGCCGTCTCCACGATGCGCTCGGCCGTGAGTCCAAAGCGCTTTTGCAGATAGTCCTGCGGGCCGACTTCGCCGTATTCGTCGTTGACCGCGACCACGTCGATGCGTGCGGTGTTTTCGCGCGCGAGCGTTTCGCAAACCGCGCTGTAGAGCCCGCCGATGCGGCTGTGGTTTTCTGCCACCACGATGTTTTTGCACTGGTTTGCGTATTGTTTCACCGTCTCGGTATCGAGCGGCTTGATGGTAAAGAAGTTGACCACAGCGGCCTCGATGCCGTTTTCGGCTAGTTTGTTTGCCGCCTGCATGGCCTCATGCACCATGATGCCGCTGGCAAAGAGGGCGACATCCTTGCCTTCGCGCAGGGTGATCGCGGGGCCGATGGGGGTTTCCGCGCCGTCTGCAAACACCTTTGCGGCGTTCTTTCTACCCACGCGGATGTACTTCACACCCGGCAGGTCTTTGCACTGTCTAAGAACGCTGATGAGCATCGGTACATCCGTGATGTCGATGATCGTCGCCGTCGGGATGGTGCGATACAGCGCGATGTCCTCAAACGGCATATGCGTGCCGCCGTTGAAGGCCGCCGTCACGCCCGGGTCGGTGCCGATGACGGTGATGTCGTTTTTGGCATACCCGGCGGAGAGAAACACCTGATCAAACACGCGGCGCGAGGCAAACGGGCCAAACGTATGCACCACAGGCTTGAAGCCGGTTGCGGCAAGGCCGCAGGCTACGCCGATCATGTTGGCTTCGGAAATGCCGCAGTTCACGCCGCGCTCCGGGTTTTCGCAAGCCCATGCGCTGGTGCCGATGCAGCTCATCAAGTCCGCATCGAGATAGATAAAATCGCTGTCCTGTTCGCTGAGTTCGCGGATGGTCTTGCCCAGGATATCCTTAAACAGGCGGGAATCCATGCTTCCGTCGTAAATCAATTCCATTTTGTATTCCCTCCTCAGTCCAGCTGCGCCGTGAGCGAGAGCAACCATTCGTTCCACTGCTCGGTCGAGACCGCCATGCTGTGGTTGCTCTTTGCCTGTTCCACCGCGGCAACGCCCTTGCCCTTGACGGTGTTGAGCACGATGGCGTAGGGTTTGTCCCCGCCGTTTCTCGTGCGCTCCAGCGCGGTGTAGACCTGCTCGATGTCGTTTCCGTCGATGCTGACGGTATCAAACCCGAACGCCTGCACTTTCGCCGAAAGATCCAGCGTGTCGAGGATGTCCTTCGTGCAGCCGTCGAGCTGTTTGCCGTTGACGTCTAAAAGCAGCACGAGATTGCCGAGTTTTTTTGCCGCGGCAAACATGAGCGCTTCCCAGACCTGGCCTTCGTTGGCCTCGCCGTCTCCCACGATGAGGAATATCCGCGCGTCATGCCCGCGCAGCTGCTCACCAAGCGCCATGCCGCAGGCAAGGCTCGCGCCCTGCCCGAGCGAGCCGGTGGTCATATCCACACCCGGCGTCTTGTTGCGGTCGCAATGGCTTGGAAGGCTGGTACCGGGCTGATTGAGCGTCTTGAGCATTTCAAAAGGAAAGAATCCCGCGAGTGCAAGCGCCGCGTAGATCGCCGGCCCCGCGTGGCCTTTGGAGCAGACGAGCTTATCCCGCTCCGCCCAGTCCGGATTCTTGGGGTCAAAGCGCATCTGCGAACCATACAGCACGGCAAGCGCGTCCGCAATGCTCAGCGAACCGCCGACGTGGCCGAAACCGCGCGCCTTCATCTGCTCCAGCACGCCGATGCGGATTTCAAGAGCCGTACGCTCCAATCGTTTTTTTAACGTTGCATCCAAAAAATCGTTCCTCCTCTGTTGCTGCGCGCTTCCTGTCGTTTTAATCAGTTTTCATCCGCCAGCGCGCAGATTGTAACAATATCCTGACTATCATACTCTATCTTTCGTAGCTCTGCGAGTGTTTTTTGTGAATTGAACCATATTTCTGCGCGGCGCAGCGTTTGGACCGCTCCTTACAATTTGCGATTGCGGTGTTGACGGGAGAACCACAAGTGGGTATGATAATCGTGTGTAATCTCAAGGGCACATACGCGCAAGGCCGGTTATTTCATGCGGTTTGGCGCTACAGCACATCTGAAAGCAAGGGTAATACATGATCAAACGATGGCAACGCGTGTTAAATCAGGTCAATCGGCTGATTGATTTTTTTATCGTCAGTCTGTCTTATATCGGAGCCACTTGCTTTTGGCTGCTCGTCGTGCGGCAGGATCCGACACATCCGGCGCTTTTGCCAAGCAATTTGCTTTGGTTTTCGCTCTCGTTGGGCTTCGTCAGTGTGTTTGGCTATCAGCTGGCTCGGCTTTATGACTCCGTGCGGTCAAAACAGTTTCAGTTCGACGTTACGAGGGTGCTGGTCGTTAATTCGCTCATCGCGCTTGCCTGCGGCGCGTTGTATTATGTCTTCCGCCTCACGGACTTCTCACGCGTGGCGCTCGCACTCTTCTTCCTGCTCTCTAGTACGCTGGTGCTCACGAAGCGCCTGCTCGTCCGCGCGGTGCTCTCATACTACCGCGCCAAGGGGTATAATCTCAAGCACGTGATCCTGATCGGCAGCGGCGCGCTCGCACAAAAATATGCGAAAACCATCGCCGCCACGCCGCAGTATGGCTTTGTCATCGATGGTTACATCGGTAAAAGCAGCGGTGTTGACGGACTGCCCTGTCTCGGAGAATGGGCGAGCGTTGGCAACGATTTGCTCGCCTCTCCCGATATTGACGAAGTTGTCGTCGCGCTGGAGCTAGAGCAGGCGACGCTACTGCCGCAGATCATTGCGGCAACCGAAAAGTACGGCACAAAGGTATCCATCATACCGCATTACAACGACTATATCCCCGCGAGCACCACGATCCAATCGCTCGGCGAATGCAAGCTCCTGAGCCTGCGCACCACCCCGCTGGACTATCCCGGAAACGCAGCTGTCAAGCGCCTGTTTGACATCGTCTCCTCGCTGCTGCTCATTGTCTTAACCAGCCCCGTGATGCTCTTTGTCGCGATCGGTACGCTGCTTTCCAGCCCCGGGCCGGTCATCTTCAAGCAGACGCGCGTCGGCAAAAATAAGAAACCGTTTCAGATGTATAAGTTCCGCTCCATGCGCGTCAATGCGCAGGAGGACACCGCCTGGACGCAGGACGACGACCCGCGAAAGACGCGCTTTGGCAGCCTCATTCGCAAAACCAGCATGGACGAACTGCCGCAGTTTTTCAATGTGCTCAAGGGTGACATGAGCCTGATCGGCCCGCGACCGGAGATACCGCATTATGTAGAGCTGTTTCAGGAGACAGTACCGCTCTACATGCTCAAGCATCTCGTGCGCCCCGGCATTACCGGCTGGGCGCAGGTCAACGGCTACCGCGGGGATACCTCGATCGAAGGCCGCGTGCAGCACGACATCTGGTACATCGAGCACTGGTCTCTCTGGCTGGATATTCAGATTTGCCTGAAAACCGTGTTCGGCGGGATCATCAACAAAGAGAAAGTCACCTAAAGGACAGCATCGTTTCCTATAAATAGCAGGGCGCCCGACCGGGCGCCCTGCGTGCGTTTGCGTTGCTTGGTTATATCGTTTGAATACAATGCTTGATTGAAGTTCAATTTGGATAAGATTCAGATGCGATCAAGCGCCTGCGAAAGATCGGCCAAGATATCGTCGATATGCTCGGTGCCGATCGAAAGGCGAACGGTGGCCGCGCCTATGCCGACAAATGCCAGCTCCTCCTCGCTCATCTGCGAGTGCGTGGTGGAAGCGGGATGGATCACCAGCGACTTCACGTCCGCAACGTTGGCCAGCAGCGAGAAAATCTCCAGCGACTCGGTAAACTTCTGCGCTTGCTCGCGCGTGCCGTCGAGTTCAAAGGTGAAGATGGATGCGCCGCCGTTGGGATAATACTTCTCGTAGAGCTCTTTTTCTCGGCCCGTAGCAAGAGACGGATGGTTGACCCGCTTCACCTTCGGATGCTTGGCAAGAAATGCCGCAACCTTCAGCGCGTTTTGCACATGCCGCTCCACGCGCAGCGAGAGCGTCTCGACCCCCTGCAGCAGCAGGAACGCGTTAAACGGCGAGATGCACGCGCCCGTGTCGCGCAGCAGCGTTGTGCGCAGCTTGACGATATACGCGAGGGAACCGGCAACGTCCGTAAACACCGCGCCGTGATACGAGCTGTTTGGCCGGCTCAAGCCGGGAAACTTGTCGTTCTGCGCCCAGTTGAAGGTTCCGCCGTCCACGATTATACCGCCGATGACCGTGCCGTGCCCGCCGATGAACTTCGTTGCGGAGTGTACGACGATGTCCGCGCCGTGTTCGATCGGGCGGAAGAGATAGGGCGTTGCAAACGTGTTGTCGATGATGACCGGTATGCCGTTTTCATGCGCGATGGCCGAGATGGCTTCCAGATCGAGAATGTCCGAATTCGGATTGCCGAGCGACTCTAAAAACAGCGCTTTTGTGTTTTCCCGAATCTCTTTGCGGAAGTTCTCCGGATCGCCTCCGTCGACAAACGTGGTCTCGATGCCAAGATCCGTCAGCGTATTGGCAAAGAGGTTATACGTGCCGCCATAGAGGGTCTTGGAGGAGACGATGTGGTCGCCCGCCTTTGCGATATTGAGGATCGCGTAGGTGATGGCGGCAGAGCCGGACGCAGTCGCGAGCGCGGCGGCGCCCCCTTCGAGCGCGGCGATGCGCTTTTCAAGCACATCGTTGGTCGGGTTCATGATGCGCGTATAGATATTGCCGCCCTCGGTGAGCGCAAAGCGCCCCGCCGCCTGCGCGGAATCTTGAAATACATACGAAGTGGTCGCATATATGGGCACCGCGCGCGCATCGGTCGCGGGGTCGGGCTGTTCCTGTCCTACATGCAGCTGGAGGGTTTCAAATTTCAGTTTCTGTGCCATTGTGTACTTTTCCTTTCTTTGATCGTCGATTTTTTTCTGCGAATTGTACTCCGCCGCCCTTTCTGACGCCACCGGCGTCAAGGCAGCCAAACCGGAAAAACATCAACGGCACATTCGGTCCATACGACCCAAGGCAGCGAACCCCGCCCGGTGTTTGGGCGATTGTCTCAGCCAGCTGATCTCCATCATGCGCGGTTCCCCCTTTCCAATCGTATTAGTGAGGATTATACGAGGATGAATATACTTTGTCAATAGGTTTAATATGTTTTCTATATATTATTTATCACGCCCAAGGACACAACGCGCTAAGACAGCTTCATATGAAATATGCCGTCCGTGCCGTCCTCTGCAAAGAGCGTGGTTCTGTTCTTGCCCTTGTTTTTGGAGGCATACATCGCGCGATCCGCTTTCTCCAGCAGGACGTTGAGCGGCGCGCTTCCTTCGATGAGGCCGATGCTCAGCGTGATATGAAACAGCGACTCTCCGCCGTAGAACGCAAGCTCATTGGCGCAGGAACGGACGCGCTCCGCGACGTGAAATGCCTCTTGCGCGCCGGTGTTCTCCAGAACGACCACAAACTCGTCCCCGCCAAAACGGATGGCGTCGTTTGCCCCACGCACGTTGCTCTTGATGCAGTCCGCCAGCTCGCGCAGCACTTCGTCTCCCACCAGATGCCCGTAGGTGT
>DNFZ01000144.1:0-703 GCA_003486785.1 Clostridiales bacterium
AGAAAAGATTCTAAAATATATTGCCTTTTTTCAAGTTTTTTTATATGATATTGAGAAATGTCCGCGTGATTGCATTTGTCGGGCCAAACGGCATACAAATAACGCTGTAACAAGTGCATGACATGTCAGAAATTCAAAGTTTATGAAGACTGCGAGGCGAATAACGATATGGATCTTTCAAGAGAACATGCCCTCTCCACGCTGCAGGCTTATACCAAGAGCGATGCGCTGCTCAAGCATGCGTTTGCCGTCGAGGGCGTGATGCGCTATTTCGCGCGCGAGGCGGGCGAGGACGAGAACTACTGGGGCATCGTAGGGCTCCTGCACGACGTGGACTACGAGCAGTGGCCGGAGGAGCACCTGAAGGTCGCGCCCCGATTGCTGGAAGAAGCGGGCTATGACCAAGACTTCATTCACGCGGTGCTTGCACACGGCTGGGGGCTCTGTACCGACACGAAGCCGGAGAAGCACATGGAGACCGTGCTCTATACCATCGACGAGCTCACGGGGCTGATCACGGCGGCGGCCTATATGCGCCCCAGCCGGAGCGTGATGGACATGGAAGTTTCCAGCGTGAAGAAGAAGTTTAAGGACAAGGGCTTTGCCGCGGGGGTCAACCGCGAGGTCATCCTCGGCGGCTGCGAACTGCTGGGCTTGTCGTTGGAAGACGTGATCCAGAAGAGCATCCTCGGCATGCGGGACG
>DNFZ01000144.1:708-4146 GCA_003486785.1 Clostridiales bacterium
AATGAGGGGCGGCCGCCCCTCATTTCTTATGTGGCAAGTATCCCAGCACAACCTCCCACGCGCTGTTATCTTCTCTTCAATGTAAAATAATCGCGAATTACTTCAAAAGCACTCTGAAGAAAATACCCTAGCGCGCCTTTTCCCTCCGCGCGGTTGTCGAGGTCGACATCGCCCGCGCGGCTGCGCAAAAAGCCCACGCGATAAGCGAAATTGTGCATAAGCCACTCAAAAAGGAGCGAACCTTCCGTCCGCTGCCACGCGGGCTCGCTGGGATGCGCTTGGTTGTAGGCGAGCATGGCGCGCAGCACCTCGCGCTTGACGCTGTTTTTGCGGATACGGTAGGAGTCGAAAATACGAAACGACGGGTTCTCGGTGAAGCGGTCGTCATAGACCACGATCTCGCCGCGCGCGCTCAGGGCTTTCAGCGCGTCTCGATCAAGCGAGATCGTGAGCCGCTGCCCGTTGGAAAGCGCTTCTTTATAGCTGTTGTCCGGTTGTTCCATGCCCAAAAGGGTACCAATCCCGCGCATAAAAGTCAACCCGAAACATGCCGCTATGCAGGCGCACGGCTTGATTTTTCCCTGTGCGGTGGGTATGATAGATGAAGCGTATTCGCGCATAGTGCGCATGCTATGGAGGCAAAACCATGTATAAATCCCTGATCGATCAACACTTTGACGAGCAACTTTCCGCGCTGGGAACGCTCATCGCGTTTCCGAGCGTTTCCCAGGGCGCACCGGAAGAGGGCATGCCGCTGGGACGGCATATCCACGACGCGCTGACCTACACGCTCGATCTCGCGCGCGAGATGGGCTTTTCCGCCCGCTCGCTGGACGGCTACTGCGGCGTAATCGACTATGGCGAGGGCGAGGAGATGCTCATGATCATGGCGCATCTGGACGTGGTTCCCGCCGGCACGGGCTGGAGTTGCGACCCCTTTACGCTCACGCAAAAGGACGGCCGCCTCATCGGCCGCGGCGTGATGGACGACAAGGGGCCTGCGATCTCCTCTCTCTTTGCATTGCGCGCCATCAAAGAGGCGGGTATTCCGCTTCGCCGCCGCGTGCGCATCTTCCTTGGGTGCGACGAGGAACGCGGCTGGAGCTGCATCGCGCGCTATAAAAAGACCGAGCCAAACCCCACGCTTGCTTTCACGCCGGACGGGCAGTATCCCGTCATCAACTCCGAAAAAAACATCGGCCATACGACTTATCATAAGAAGCTCTCCGGCAGCGAGGTGCGCATCTCCTGCGGCACCGCGCCAAACGTCATCCCCGGCGAAGCGGTGGCTTATCTGCCCTTTGCCCCAGAGCCTGTGACTGCAACGCACGGCATGCTCCTCAGCGGCAAGGACGGCGAACTCCGCGCCATGGGCCGCGCAGGGCACGCCTCCACGCCGGAAGACGCGCAAAATGCGCTGCTTGCGTTGCTCGACGCGCTCAAAGAGCAGCCGCTCAACGCCGAAGACCTCGCAACCGCGTCTTCGCTTGCCGCGCTTCTGGCGTTTGACCAGCATGGTGAGGCCTTCGGGCTCGACATCTCCGATGCCTCCGGCAGACTCACGCTCTCGCCCAACATGCTTGAGTGGAACGAAACCGGCGTGTCCATCACGCTGGACTGCCGCTTCCCCTTCAGCGTCTCGCCTGAGCAGCTGCTCGCCGCCGAAGACGAAAAGTTCGCGCAGATCGGCTTTGCGCGCACCCATGAGCACATCTCAAAAGGGCACTACATCGCGCCCGACTGCGAGCTGGTCAACACGCTGCTGGACATCTACACCGGAGCCACGGGGAAGAAGGCAAAGCCGATCTCCATCGGCGGCGGCACCTATGCCCGCTCGTTTGAAAACGCGGTGGCGTTCGGCGTAGAGCCGGAGGGCGAAACCGCGCAGGCGCATATGCCGGATGAATCCTGCCCGGTCGAGAGCGTCCGCTTCGATACGCATCTCATCGCCGAGGCGATCAAGCGGCTGGCGGGAAAATAATACATCGCGTATAAAATCGGAGAGGCGATCGCCTCTCCGATTTGTGTTTTGGGGTTTAGATCGCCCGTTCGTAGATCGCCTTTGCGTCCGCTTCGTAGATCTTCTTGAGCCCGCCGACGGGGCGTTCGCTTCCGTCCGCCGTGTGGGTGGTCACCCGCGCCATGTCCGCAATCTGCGCGGGATCAACGCCGAGTTTCGCGAGCCTGCTGGGCAGCCCGAGCCGCGAAAAGAACGTCTCCAGCGCGGAGATGCCGCTCTCGATGGTGGCGGCAACGGCTTCCGGCTGGTCCTCCCGGCCCATGATGCGCACGGCAAAGTCGTAAAACCGGCCGGGGTTGACGCGCCAGACATGGCGCATCCACGCGGGTGTCAGCACCGCAAGCCCCGCGCCGTGGGTCACGCCGAAGCGCACGGTCGGCTGATAGCTGAGCTTGTGGCATGCCCAGTCGTGCTCTCTGCCCACGCCGAGCATATTGTTGTGCGCAATCGTGCCGCAGAGCGCAACCTGACACCAGGAATCGTAGTCCGCAGGATCTCTGACCACCTTTTCGCCGAAGGTGAGCAGGGTGCGCAAGGTTGCCTCGCTCAGCGCATCGGAAACCTCGGTGTGTTCGGTATTCGAAAAATAGCGCTCGAAGATGTGGCTCATCATGTCCGCAACGCCCGCCGCAATCTGAAATTTCGGGATTGTCTCAAACAGCGTCGGGTCGATCACCGAGAGCACGGGGCGGCACCATTCTCGATTGTATCCACACTTTTTCTGTGTTTTGTAGTTGCTCAAGACCGTGCTGTTGCTGGCTTCCGATCCCGCGGCGGGAAAGGTAAGCAGGCAAGCGACGGGGAAAGCGCCCGTGGTCTCAAGCTGCTTTTCATACACGTCCCAAATATCGAGCCCCGGATTCTCCAGCCCCAGCGCGATGCCCTTGCCGGAGTCGATGACCGAACCGCCGCCCACACAGAGCACCAGCTCCACGTTTTCGTGACGAGCCAGCGCGATGCCCTCGCGCACGAGCTCCACGTCCGGATTGGGAATCACGCCACCGAGGGTCACAAACGATACGCCGGAAGCGGTGAGAGAATCGGTCACGCGCTTGAGCAGCCCCGTTTTCAGCACGCGGTCGCTGCCGTAGTGCACGAGAACTTTTTTTGCCAGCGGCGCGATGTGCTCGCCGATTTGATCCGCCGTGCCGCGGCCAAAGACCAGGCGCGTCGGAGAGTAAAATTCAAAATTCAGCATGGTATGGTTTTTTTCGCTCCTATTCCGATGTGTGTTAAAAAAAGCGCAACCGCCGCGTTGTGTTCTGCCTGATATCGAGCAGCCTTGGCGCGTGGCGCTTCTCTATTATACCAGCAGGGCGGTTTTCGCGCCAGAGAATCCTCTTCTGTGTTTGTAGAATTCTTGCAAACGATTTTCGTTATTGTTATACTGTAACCAACTACTAGTTTGAATCGTGGAG
>DNFZ01000265.1 GCA_003486785.1 Clostridiales bacterium
GGCTCCCGGGCGGCAAAAAGCACGGGGAATTCGCCCCTGTGGGGCGATCCGTTGCGCCGGATGAACCGGCGCAGCCGGAATAAACAGGTCAAGGGCAGCGGCCCTTAACAATCCCTGAAGCTTTTTTTGACAAGCGAAAGCTCCCGCAGGTGCGGGAGCTGAGGGGAAGCGTTCTGTTTGCTACTCGTTTCGAATGGCGGCCAGCGGAGAGAGCTTCATGGCGCGCACGGCGGGATACATGCCCGCGGCAACCGCGACGATGATGGAAAAACCAACCGCGCCAAACACGAGATATGCGGGTATGATGCTGCGAAGCCCCGAGCTCGCTAAAAACACATTGAGCAGTGCAGATATGCCAAAGCTCAGCGCCATACCCAGCGCGCCGCCGAAAAGGCCGACTTAACCCGCTTCGGCGAGAAACAGCCCCGCGATATTGTCGATCCGGCAGCCGAGCACCTTGATGATACCGATCTCCTTGGTGCGCTCGAAAATGCTCATCATCATCGTGTTCATGATGCCGATGGCCGCGACCAGCAGCGCGACGCCGCCGATTGCGCCGAGCAGATATTGCACATTTTTCGTGCTCTCCTCCGCCATCTCTACCGCATCCTGCAGGCTGTAGGTGCCAAAGCCCATCTCAGCGATTGCGTTCTTAACGGGCTTGACATCCTCGATGTTAGCGCACTTGACGAGCACCGTGTTATACTTGCCCGCCGTATAGTTGACGTAGTCCTTGTTCGCTTTGGCGAGCTTATCCAGCGCGGTGGCATCCATGATGCAATAGTAGGAAAAATCGTTGTTGCCCTGATCCATGATGCCTGTGACCTTGAGCTTGTAATACTCGCCCAACGGCTTGGGCGCCTGACCGCTGCCATCGTCCTGCATCGCCATCGCGGCCTGCCGGTAGATGTTGCGATAGTCAAACGTCAGCTGCATGCGCGAGTCCTTCGTCACCTTCGGGTTCCCGTTTCGATCGATCGCCTGCTGGTAGTTGTCCGGGTTGTAAAACCCGTCCAGCGTCCATGCGCCAAGCACGATCTCATAGGTGGTTGCGCTGCCTGCGCCAGGGAAGGTGCCGTCCGCAAGGGTGATGTTGAACTGCTCCGCCTGCTCGCGGGTGACGCCGAGGATGGAGGCATCCATCGCATACTTTCCGCTCTTGAGCATGCCATAGGTCTCGATCAGCGGCATGACCGCCTGCACGCCCTCAATCTGCTTGAAGGATGCGATCGCCTTTTTGTTGAGTTCCTTCTGGCGGGAGGACCCGCCGTTGCCTCTGGTCACATAAGACCAGGAGCTGACGCGGATGGTCGTGAGACTCCCCGTTCCGGCAAAGCTCTCGATGGTTGCCTGCTTGATGCCGATGCCCAGAGACACCATCACCACGATGGAAGCGACCCCGATGACCATGCCAAGAACGGTCAGAAACGCCCGTAGTTTTCGCCGCCACAGGTTTAAAAACGCTGTGGTCAGCAGATCTTTGATGTTCATTGTTCCTCCAGTCGCGGCGAAGTGCCGGGCGTTTACTCTTCTTCGAGCGCGCGCTCGCGCTTCTTTTTCGCCCGCACGCTGAGGAAGACGATGCCGGAGACGGCAGCCAGGCCGCCGAGCGTCCAGAACACCCAGCCGATGTTGGCATTGGCGGGCTTATCGCCGGGCATCTCCATACCGCCGTTGCCGGGGGATGCGATCTCGCCGAACGAGTCCTCGTTGACAAACATGTTCATGGGCAGCAGCTCTTCCGTCGCGTTGCCGTTGACGTCTTCATACGTCACGCGCACCTTCGCATCGAGCTGACCGCCTACCGTCGGGATGACATTGAGATCCGCGCGCATCGTGCCGCCCGCGGCGACGTTGCCGCCAAAGTAGCTCTCTTCCAGCGTGAGCCCGTCTCCGACCACATCCACCATGCAGTTATACAGCGTGGATTTGCCGAGGTTGTAAAGCGTGACGCCGACGGAGACGTTGCTTCCGATCCAGGGATCGTCGTAAACGACGGGATCGTTGATGCGCACGCGCGCTTTCTGCTGCACCGGAATGCTCACGCTCGCGGTCTCTTCAAACGCGCTGCGGTTTTTCGTGCCCTCGTATGCGAGCTTTAAGGTCAGCAGCTGCGATTTTGCGTCCGCGTCGGGTGCGATCTGCAGCCGGATGGAGAGCATGTAGGCAGCGTCTTTTTCGATGGTGCCGATAAACACGCTGCTGCTGCCGCCCGGCGCAGGCAGGATAACGCCCGCATCGTTGGCATAGTCGATCGTGAGATTGGTGATGGCTTCCCGCGTGGAGGTGTTTGCAATCACGAGGCGCAGGGTGACGGTGTCGCCCGCGTAGATGGCGTCCTCGCTAAACGTGTAGGCCTCCAGGATGACTTTCGGTTTGCTCTTGTAGCCGCTGCCGCCGCTGCTGCTGCCGGAGGAGGCTTTATCCCGCACATAAATATGCACGCGAACTGTATCCGTCAGCTCTGAGCCGCCATCCTTATAGGAGATGACAAACGGCAGGTAATAGTCGCCCGCTGTCAGGGTAGAGAGCAGCGTCGCCGTCATCTTGAAATAGGCGCGCTCGCTGATAGCGAGGCTGCCGCCATTCCAGGACTCAAGCTTTTCGTCCGTCGCATTCCATTTTTGATGCGCGCCCGCTACAATATTTGCAGTGTCCGTAAACGGAAAAACCGAATCATCCGGCGCGGCTGGGTACAGCAGGGTACACTTGACATCCGTCGCATTCTCCAAATTTTTGTTGATGATCGGAATATAGACCGTAAT
>DNFZ01000023.1 GCA_003486785.1 Clostridiales bacterium
AACGCATAAAGACGTGGTTCGCCACGAACTGGTTCAACGTATCATCTGCGCTTATGAGAAATTTGAGAAATCCAAACGCGCATAAAGAACGGAAGTGTAGATTGCCCCATTTTGAATAAACGAGGACGAGAAAATCGTGTCTGAAACGCAGAATACAACGCCCGAAAAGCGCAAAAAAGCGCCGGTTAAGCAAAAATCCCGCATTTATGGCGTGATTGTCCTTGCCGTGAGCTTTGCTCTGGCGTCTCTTGTGACCATTACATCCCTTACACCGAAGCGTTATGAGGTTTCCGTAGGCACTGCTGCGCAGGAAGCCGTCACTGCCCCGCGCATGGTGGAGGACAAAGTGAATACGGAAGCGCTGCGACAGGCAGCGCGTAACAACGCTTCAGCGGTTTACACAGTGGACGATAAGCTCGCCGATATGCTCATCTCCAATGCGCAGAGCTTTTTCTCTGCGCTGAGCAGCTTCCGAAATACCGCTTCCGCTACGCGCGCCGAAACGCTGACAAGCGCGGATCCTGAGAATCCCGCAACTGACACGCGCACGTGGCAAGAGGTGATCCCAACAGCCGATTTACTTGCCCTGCTTGCGAAGCTCCCCGTGAGCATATCGGATACATCGCTGGGCTACGCGCTGCTCGATGCTGCAGACGCGGAGATTGCGCAACTCAAGGATCTTGTCATCACGACGCTCTCCCAGAGCTTGCGCGCGGGCGTATCGGAATCGGATCAGGTGAAAACGCTTGCCGCAATCAACAGAGAACTCAAGATGTCTTCGCTCTCCGTCTGGCTCAAAGCGTTGGGCGAGATGGTCTACGACGCATATCTGTTGCCGACCAATGTGATCAACTCCGTCGAAACAACGCGCGCGCAGGAAAAAGCGGCCGACGCAGTTGAGCCGATCTACATTGCGCGCGGAGCGACCATTGTTGAATCGGGCCAGATCGTGACGCAGGAGCAGTATGACATGCTGCTCTCGCTGGATCTCGTCAAGGGCGCAGAGGCCGCAAGCAGGTTAGTGCCGGGGACAATCACTTACCTCTTTTGCGTGTTTGGCATGCTGGGGCTGTATTTGAGCGTATTCGAGCGGGACACGTTCTCCTCGAATAAGCAGATGACGATTCTCGCGCTGATCCTGTGGATCACGCTTGCGCTGGAGTGGGTCTGCTATCTCATCGACCCGCGCGTGTCGCCCGCCGTGTTCGGGGTGCTGCTGGCAGCACTGCTCGTTTCGCGCAAAACAGCGGAGATGGTCAACATTGCGTTTGCGCTCTCGTTTGCGCTCCTTGCCGGCGGCAGCGGAAACACGCTGTTTGGTTCGGATTCCATTTTGGCGATGGCGGCGATGCTTCTCTCCGGCCAGATGGTCATACTTGTTGCCGAGCGCAGCAGAAAACGCGGCACGCTGATTGCCGCGGGCTCACTCGGCGGCGTTGTGGGCGCAACCGTCGTGGTCGCGGGCGGATGGATTCTCGACTATGGCTGGAATGCGATTCTCATCTATGCCGGCCTGCAGATGGCGTCCGCGCTGATTCTCTCCGTATTCTGTGTGGGCATGCTCAGCCTTTGGGAAAACCTGTTTGACATCGTGACCCCCGCAAGACTGCATGAACTGGCCAACACCAACCATCCCTTGCTGCGCAAGATGATGGTTTCGGCGCCCGGCACCTATCACCACAGCATGATGGTGGCCTCGCTTGCCGAGGGCGCGGCGGATGCGATCGGCGCAAATGCGCTGCTTGCCAGAACGGGCGCGATGTATCACGACGTTGGAAAGCTCCGTCGCCCGCAGTATTTCAAAGAAAATCAAAACGGGCAAAACATTCACGATACGCTCCAGCCGGAGGAGAGCGCAGGCTTCATCATCGCGCATCAGAAGGACGCGCTGTCCTATCTTGCGCGCTATCGCATGCCCTCTGAGGTGAAAAAAATCGTAACCGAGCACCACGGCACGACGCTGGTGTCCTATTTCTATTTTAAAGCCAAGCAGCAGCAAACGCAGGACGGAGAACCCGTCATCGAGCGTCTGTTCCGTTATCAGGGCAATTTGCCGAGCACGAAGGAGAGCGCAATCGTCATGCTTGCAGATAGCTGCGAGGCTGCCGTTCGCTCCCTGAACGAGCCTACGCGTGAAGAAGTGGCCGATATGGTGCGCAAGATCGTGCAGGGCAAGATGGACGACGGCCAGCTCAAGCTCAGCCCGCTCACACTCAGCGAGATCAATGCGATCGAAAGGAGTTTCCTCGTGACGTTTACGGGGCTGATGCACGAACGCATCCGCTACCCCGCGCTGGAGGCGATGACATGATCGACGTACAAACCGAACTGGAATGCCTGCCTGACGGCGCTGAAGCGCTGATCCGCCGCTCGGTGGAGCGCGCGCTTACGGTTAAGGGCGCGGCGGGCGATGTCTGCGTGCTGGTGACGGACGCGGAGGAGATTCAGCGGCTCAATGCGAGCTATCGCAACATCGACCGCGTGACGGACGTGCTCACGTTTCCCGCCTGGGAAGGCGATGTTATCCTATGCCCGCCGGATGGATATCTGGGCGATATTGCAATCTGCTATGAGCGCGCCGAAGAGCAGGCCATGGAATATGGCCACTCGCTCGAGCGCGAACTTGCTTTTTTATCGGTACACGGCGCGCTGCATCTGTTGGGTTATGACCATGTGCAGCCGGAGGATGAGCGGGCTATGCTGCAGCTGCAGGATCGGATCTTAAACGAATTGGGGTATCCTCGATGAGCAAAATCAGCGAAAAAGAGCGGGAGACGATGCTCGACCTCGCCTACGAGGCGATGGAGCGCGCTTACACGCCATACTCTCGCTTTCAGGTTGGCGCATGTCTCAAGGGCAAGAGCGGCAGGTATTATCTGGGCTGCAACATCGAGAGCGCGTCCTATACGCCGACCAACTGCGCGGAGCGCACGGCGGTGTTTAAGGCGGTGTCCGAGGGCGAGCGGGAGTTTGAATCCATCGTGATCGTCTGCTCCGGCAAGAATCCTGCAGCGCCCTGCGGCGTTTGCCGTCAGGTGCTCAGGGAGTTTTGCAGCGACGACATGCCGGTGGTGTTTGCAGACGGCAAGCGAAACTTCGTCGAGTCTACGCTGGGCGCGCTGCTGCCGCATTCATTCGGCCCGGAGGATCTGCTATGAGCTTCCGCTCCGGTTTCGTTTCCATCATCGGCTGCCCGAACGTCGGCAAATCGACCATACTCAACAAGCTCATCGGGCAAAAGATCGCCATCGTGTCCGACCGCGCGCAGACTACGCGCAATAAGATCACGGGCGTGCTGTCACGGCCGGACTATCAGATGATCTTTCTCGATACGCCGGGCGTGACAAACCCGAAGAACAAGCTTGGCGAATACATGCAAAAAGTCGCTTACGACGCGATCAACGAGGTGGAGGCAATCCTCTTTGTTGCGGATGCGGAGCAGGGCGTGCGCGAGCGGGATGCGATGATCCTCGAAAAACTCAGCCGCGCGAAAGCCCCTGTGATCGCCTTTATCAACAAGACGGACGCGGCGAGCCTGGGCCAGGCAAACGAGGCGCAGGATGCGCTTGAACAGCATGGGTTCATCAAGGCGATTCTGCGCGGCTCTGCAGGAACCGGCAAGGGTCTTGACGAGCTGGAGCGCGCGCTGAGCGACTATCTCACGCCGGGCCCGCAGTATTTTCCGGACGATATGGTCACCGACCAGCCGGAGCGGATCATCGTAGGCGAGCTCATCCGCGAAAAAGCGCTCCTGCTGCTGCGCGAGGAGGTTCCGCACGGCGTGGGCGTCGGCGTGGACAAGATGGAGCGCAGGGAAGACCGCGACTTGATGGACGTGTATGCCACCATCTATTGCGAGCGGGACTCGCACAAGGGCATCATCATCGGCAAGGGCGGATCCATGCTCAAGCGAATCGGGCAGGATTCCCGCAAAGACATCGAGTGGATGCTCGGCTGCCCCGTCAATCTGCAGCTCTGGGTTAAGATCAAAGAGGACTGGCGCAATCGCCCGGGCATGCTGCACGAGCTTGGCTACGAGTGAGCACGGGTTTGGAGTAGGAGCGGGTTATGCCTCTCATCTGCACGGAAGGAATCGTCACGCGGTATGCAAACTATCGCGAAAGCGACCGCATATTAAGCATATTTACCATCCAGCACGGGCGGCTGGACGCAAAGGCGCGCGGCTGCCGCAAGCCAAAGAGCCCGCTTGTCAATGTCTGTCAGCCGTTTGTGTTCGGCGAGTTTGAAATCTTTACCGGAAAAGAGCGCGCAACCATCAACGCCTGCGAGGTGCGGGAGACGTTTTATCCGATTCGAGAGGATTACGAGCGGTTTTCCGTCGGCTCTGCGATGCTGCGGCTCTGCCACGAGGCTTCGCAGGAAAACGAACCAAACGCGGCGCTCTTCTCTTTGCTCTATCATTCGCTTTCATTTTTATCCTATGGCGCGTCCAATCCGCAGGATTTATTCTGCTGTTTTCTGGTGCGCTTTCTCAACGTTGCGGGGTATCGTCCGTCCATCACGGCCTGCGCGCAGTGCGGGCGGGATATCCGCTCGGACGCGATCGTCCGCTTTTCCCCGCGCGGGGGCGCGGTGTGCGCCGGCTGCGTGCAGCACGGGGAGCCAATCGGCAAAACTGCGCTGGAGGGCATGCGCCGCATGCTCGTCATGGAGGATGCCGAGATGGATCGCGTCAAGCTTTCAAAGAGCGTGCGCGAAGAGATTCTCCGCGCGCTGCGCGCATACACCGAAAGCTCGCTGGAGTTTGGCGCCAAGTCGCTGCATTTGCTGCAGAGCCTGGGCGAACCCGAACAGCAAGGCGAACCCGAACAGCAAGGCGAACNNAACCCGAACAGCAAGGCGAACCCGACGGCGCGCGCTGAAAGACGCGAAAGCAACGCAATCGGGAAAAATTGTGAACTTTCTCTTTTTCAAGCGTAAACTGTTACGGCGGTATGGTACAATACTCGCGATTCTTCAAAATGGCCGCGAGGCCTGTTTCGCTCGGTTGAAATCCCAAAAGACCGCCGCAGAACATCGATGCAATCAATTCATGAGTGATGAGGTTATGATTATGCCCTTGGAACGACATCCCATAAAGGCGCTGCTTTTGGCGTGTTTTGTGATTGCCGCTCTTTTTTCTTTTGGCTGTCAGGAGCCGGTCGCGGAGGCGGTGGAAGCCACGCCCACGCCGGAGCCGGTCATCGTGAGCATGGAGGTTGTAGATCTCAATGTGACAGACTTTGGCGACATGCCCGCCCCGACCGCAACGCCGGAGCCAACGCCGACGCCGCTGCCGTTTTCGCATTATGCGCCTACGGTGAATATGACGTATGAGGAGCTCGTCGGCAGTACGGACGACATGAGCAAATCGCCAAGCGAGCTGCTCAAGGAAGGGTATCCCGATCCGAAAACGTACTATATCATCGTAGACCTGCACTGGCAGGTGGTCATGGTGTATATGCGCAAAGACGACGGTACGACCTTCGGCAAGCCTGATCTTTCGCAGCCGGTTCGCTATATGATCTGCTCGAGCGGCAACCCCAACAGCGAGCACGGGCATGAAACGACGATGGGCATCTTCCAGATTCAGATACCGAAGGGGCGGTTTTATCAGTTTGTCAATCTCGAAGCGGCGCAGTATCTTACGCTGATTCGCAGCCGCACCTATTTTCACTCGATCCT
>DNFZ01000131.1 GCA_003486785.1 Clostridiales bacterium
TGCTTCATGCCGCCGGAAAGCTGGTGCGGGTAGTCGTCGTAGCGGCGGGCCGGGTCGGCCATGCCGGTGGCAGCCAGCAGCTCCACGCCACGGGCGCGGATGGCGCGCTCGCGCCCGCCGAGGTGCCGGCGAATGACTTCCGCGATCTGCTCCTCGATGGTGAAGACCGGGTTCAGGCTCGTCATCGGCTCCTGAAAGATCATGGAGACATAGTTGCCGCGAATGCGCTGCATGGCTTCCGTGGGCGTTTTTGCGATGTCATAGACCGCTTCTCCGGTGTTGACGCGGATGGCGCCTTTGACGATCTGTCCCTGCGGGCGCTGCACCAGCTGCATGAGCGACAGGCTCGTCACGCTCTTGCCGCAGCCGCTCTCGCCCACAACGCCGACGGTCTTTCCCTGTGGAATGTCGAATGTGACGCCGTCAACCGCCTTGACCGTGCCGATATCCGTGAAGAAATAGGTGTGCAAATTGTCAAACTCGGCTACGTTGTCCGGGTTTCGCATGGTGGTGATATACTCTTCCGGCGGGACGTTTTTGCGGTTGCGCGCTTTTTCAATGCGGTCTGTGATACGCCGGTTTTCGCGCGAAATTTTGCGCGACTCCGCCGCCGAGATATAGTCCTGCGCGTGCTTTGATGTCTTTCTTGCAAAGATTGCCATATCTCTTCCCTACCTCTTCATCTTGGGGTCAAACGCGTCCCGCAGCCCGTCGCCGACAAAATTGAACCCGAGCACCGTGAGCACGATGAGCACGCCGGCCGGTATCCAGATGAACCAATAGTTCGTCATCACGTGGACATTGGTCGCCGCGTTGATGATGCTGCCCCACGAGGCCAGCGGGTATTTCACGCCGAGGCCCAGAAAAGAGAGCGTCGCTTCCGTGATAATGATGCTGCCAAGGCTCATGGTCGCCTGCACGATCAGAAGAGGCATCACATTCGGCACGAGATGACGGAAAATCCTGCGAGAAACACGGATTCCCGTGGCCTCGGTTGCAACCATAAAATCCTGCTCGCGCAGCGAGAGAATCTGCCCGCGCACCACGCGCGCGATACTCGTCCAGCCCAAAATGCCCAGCACCGCCATGAGGATGAATATGCGCCTGATCGGATCGATCTCCATTTTGTCCATGACGGTACCGATGATCATGACGATCGGATAAAACGGAATGCAGTTGAACAAATCCACAAAACGCATGATCGCCGTATCCACCCAGCCACCGAAATAGCCGGAGATGCCGCCGAGCACGATGCCAATGAGCGTTTCAAGCAGCACAACGACAAAACCGACCATCAGCGAGATGCGCCCGCCGTACATGAGCCGCGTCATCACGTCCATGCCATTGCTGTCCGTTCCGAGCAGATGCTGCGGAGAAGGAAACTCAAACATCGTAATCACGCGGGATTCCTTGAGTGTGCGCACGATATAGGTCGTGTTGACGCGGTCGATGCGGTATTCCACATCNNGTCTAAATAGGTAAATGTGGTCTCCCTCGCGCGGATCGCCTGCCGGATGATCGACTTAAACTCCGCCGTGAGAAAAACATCGTTCGCGTTGGCGGAAACGAGAATATCCGAAACCGAGCAGATCGGCTTACGCGCATCCCCTTCCAAAACGGAGACGATCAGATCGTTCGCATCACCAGTGATGGCATATGTCGTCCCGTCGAGCGTGAATCCCTTCTCATCGTTTACGCGCGCAAGCTCAACCGCGTAACGAAACGCAAAGCTTGCGGTGAGGGATAGATTGGCTTCTTCGTAGGGGTCAAACACACGCCTCGTCGCCAGCGCGATCGTCTCTACATGATAGATCTCGCTTGTCTTGCCGGCGGTAACCAGCGTATAGATTGTGCCATCCGCTTCAAACTGCGGCAGCCGTGCTTCTATGGCAGACTGCGCCGCGGCTGTAAACGCGTCCGAGGCGGCAAATCCTGTCGCTTCCACCGGGTAAACAGAGAATTTCCCCGCAAGTGTTCGTGCCTGCGCGATCATCAGCGCGTCTCCGAAGGTATAGAAATCTTCACCCTCGCGGATCAGCGAGTACGTCTTCTCGCCGTAAGTAAACGACGACTCCGATTTTGAGATGGCAAGTACGGCTGTTGCGCGCGCCGCTTCGGGAAACTCCGCGCCCGGCCGTACGGTAAAACGATAGTCCGTACTCATCATGCACGTTGCGTATTCTTTCATGATCTCTTCGTCATGCTTGAATACCTCGCTCTGGCCATACGGGGAGATGATGCCGCCGAGAAAGGAAAACGCAAACATCAGAACGAGTATGATAAACCCGGTGATGGCAAGCCGGTTTCGCACAAACCGTTTGAAAACCANNAAGAACGCGGACGCGGCGCTCGTCGTCCAGCTTCTGTGTGCCAAATGATCTGTTGTTGTTTGATTCCATGCCGCGCCTCCTTTCAGTTCGCTCGAACGCGCGGGTCTGCAATCGCGTACGAAATGTCCGCAATAATCAGGCTAACTTGCGTCAGAACTTCGATGAACACAATATAGAACATGGTAAACGGAATATCGCCCTGCGTGATCGCCTGATAGGAGATATAACCGATGCCCGGAATCTGAAACAGCGTCTCGGTGATCATTGAGCCGCCAAACATGGCAGGTAGCAAATAACTCATATAAGAGCNNCAGGCAGCAGATAACTCATATAGGAGATCAGCGGAATCATGGTGTTGCGAAATGCGTGTTTGTTGATGACGACTTTTTCGGGCAGCCCCTTGGCGCGCGCAGTGCGGATATAGTCCGCGTTGAGCACCTCGAGCATATTGGTGCGCGTATAACGCATCAGCCCGCCGATGGAGAGTATCATCAGGGTGATGACCGGCAGCACCATATGATGCGCAATGTCGAGCGCCTGCTGCCACGATGTCATCTGCTCGTGCATGCGCCCTACGATGCCGTATAGGTCAAACCAGCCGAGCTTGATGGCGAAGATATATTTCAGCAGCGTCGCAAGAAAGAACGAGGGCAGAGAAATGCCCATCAGCGCAACGACGGTGACGGTATAGTCCGTCGCGCTGTATTGCTTGCGCGCGGCGAGTATGCCAAGCGGAATGCAGATAACTGCCTGCAGAACAAATGTGATCGCATTGATGATCACGGAATACCAGATCACGCTGTTGAACTTCTCAACGACGGGCTGGTTAAACTTCCAGGAATAGCCGAATTCCCCGCGTACCGCATACCCGCACCATCTGAAAAACCCTTCGAGTACCGATCCGTCGAGGCCATACATGCCATTGAGCTGATCGATCAACTCGCTGTAGCTCTTTGCGCCGGGAAGCGCGCTGAGCTGGCGCGCCATGCGCTCAACAAACGAGGTCGGCAAACTGCGGATAACAGCATAAGCCACCAATGCGCCGAAAAAAACGATAAATACGCCCAGTATCAGCCTTCGAACAATAAATTTTGTCATGGCCATCCCTCAATAACGACAGGAACTTTGCGCCCGCCGCGATCCGCAGCGGGCGCAAAGTTCGGTTTGATTTTTAAATGCAGTTCCTACCGCATTGCGACTTTCTCGATCTCCTTGAGCCAACTCCAGAAGGTGGTGATGTCCGGTGTGATCGTATCGGTGTCGATACGAACCGCCGAGAAGACCGTGCTGTTCTGGCGCTGATAGGCCGGCACTTCGACCGCCCAATCTGCAACCACGTCCAGCGCCTGGCGATAGATCGCCTTGCGGTATGCCTGATCGTCGCTCTTGCGCGCGTCCACGATCAGCTGATCGAGCGTTGCGTCGTCAATGTGGTAATGATTGGAGTCAGAGCCGCCTCTGCCCACGATACCGGAGCTGTGATAGACCTGATACATATCCGGATCGATGGTTGCCTGCCATGCTGCGCACCAGAGTTCCTGAGAACCGGCGTCGAGCATATCCCAGAGCACGGAGGTATCGGTAAGGTCGTTGATCTTGAGGTCAAAGCCGATGGTGGCAAGCGCCGCGGAAGCGTCGGTCAGAACCGCAAACGAGGGGTGATCGCCGATGCCGTCGCCGCCGATGACCGCTTCGTAGCTCAGCTTCGCGCCGGCCGGAGCCGCCGTGAGCTTGCCGCTCGCTTCGTCATACGTAAAGCCCGCGGCCACAAAGTAGCCGACAGCCGCCTTGAGCGCCGCTGCATACTTCTCGTCCGCATTCATAGCGGAGGTGTAGATGTCATTGCCATCCACATCGGTAGAGAACGCAACCTTGTAGCCCTCGTCGGTCGCCTGCGGGGCAGCCCAGGAGGTATTGGAGATCGGGTAGTTGATGACGGAGGCCGCCTCGCCGTAATAGCTGTCGTAAGCCGCATCGCGGTAGACGGACAGCACTGTGGCGATCGCTTTGCGCAGGGCCTTGGACTCTGCGCTCGCCGGATCGGTTCCAACGAGGACGGTATCCGCGTTCATGCCGATATAGCCGTAACCCAGGTTATCCACCTTTGTGGTGTGAACCACGTCGCCGGAGATGGTGCCGTTGGAGTTGTAGCCGGCAACCTCTTCATAGTTGCTCTTGGAGCCGTTCATATCGCCCACATCGACCGTACCGGCAACGATACCGGCAACGATCTCGGAGTCGATGGTCTCTTTGAACTGCACGAACTTCGTGACGGGTTCGCCTTTGAAGAAGTTTTCGTTCGCTTCGAAGTAGCAAACACGGTTTTCATACTTCACGAACTTATAGGGGCCCGCGCCCATGGGCTGGGTCGTCTTGGCCTGTACGAGCGAAAGATCGCCAAACGGGTGGCCGAACATGTTCTTTGCGTAGTCATACTGTGCCTTGTCACCATAATAGTGCATGGGCGTGATATACAATCCGCAGATGGAGTAGACCGCAGGCGCTTCATAGCCATTGGTCTTGACTTCGACGGTGTACTTGTCGATTTTTTTGATGCCTTCGATGTTCGGGATACCGCCCGACATCTCGGGGTCAACCGCGGCCTGCGCGGAGATGAAGGCGGCCTGCGCATCCGCAACGGTAGAAGGCGCGGCAGAGTTGACCGCCTCTACGCTGTAGAATGCAGCCGCGTCGCCATCATATGCTGCATATGTTTCCGCGTAGTAGTCTTCAATGGTCGGGAATGTTGTGACGAGATCCCAGCTGGCGCCGGTGGTGCCACCGACGAGAAAGCCGTCGTCGCCGGGAGCGGCGAAGCCCCATGCATACATGCCGAACGCGACTTTCAAGCCGTCGTCGGCTGCGAGCTCCTGCACGGTCTTGCCAAGGTCTTCAACATACGCCGCATAATTCGCGACGCAGTAGTTGACGATATCCTGCACATCAGCCAGCCAGGCAGACTTCACGCCCGCCCAGTAGGAATCCTGCTGCTCCTGCGTCCAGGCATCGGTTGCCGCCCAAACGTGGGTGTCGCCCGCCGCCTGAATCGCGTTGGCTAGATCGAAATATTTAGAGTAGATATCATCGGAGGTCTGGGTTTGATAGTTCTTGAGGCCGATGATGTTGTAGGAGCTGAGTGTTGTGGAGCCGACATAGGCCGGATCGGCAAACACATAATACGTGAAGATGATGTCATCAGCCGTTGCCTTTACGCCATCCGAGAACTTGACGTTCTTCGCAAGCGTAATGGTGTACGTGGTCACATCCGAAGCTTCGTCATAGCTGACGGCGACGTCGCACGGACCGGTGTATTTGTAATCCGTGCCATTGTACGCGACCTTTTCACCTTTGATTGCATTGTAGATGATGCCGCCGACGCGGTCGGTGGTCAGCATCGCGATCTGCGTCATTTCCATTGCATTGACGTCATAGACTGTGTCTGCAAAAAACGGGGAAAACTTCTCCGAGAACTCGCCTTCTGCTACGACAAGTGGTGTCGTCGACTTCGGCTGGCAAGCCGCCATGACGCTCAGGCACATGACCAGCGCCAACAGCGCCGCAAGGACTTTGCTGCTCTTTTTGTACATCGTACTTCCTCCTAATTTTTTTGTGGGGCATGCATAAAACGCGCGACTGGTGAATCGTAACTATTATGATATATCATATCGAACGCCATTGGGTTCGTCAATGGCTACACACCGGAATAATGCATGATATTGACGAAAAGCGAAAAATATACACCCAGCGCACAACACGGTTTGCGC
>DNFZ01000050.1 GCA_003486785.1 Clostridiales bacterium
TGATTTTCGTAGACCCGCTATCCGATATAGAACAGCGGGTTATAGGGGATGCCGTCGATGAGGAGCTCATAGTGCAGCACCGGCTTGTTGCTCTCCGCATCCGCAGCGAGCTTGCCCACCACATCGCCGATAAACACGCGCTGGTTCATCTCCACCTGAACGTCGGCAAGGTGCGTGAGCCGCGAGACAAAGCCGTTNNNCCGTGGTCGATATCCACAACAAAGCCATATGCGCCGCGCTCCGCGCAATAGACCACAACGCCCTCTCCGGGGGCGACGATATTGGTGCCCGCGCTGTTGCTGATCCTAAGCCCGTAGTTCATCTTTCCGTAGACGTAGCCGAAGTGATACACCACCTGCCCGCGCATAGGGTACCCGAGCTTGAGATCCCCCTTGCTCTTGCCCTGTACGCCCTCCAGGCGATCGGGCGTGCCGGACATTTTTGCCTTTGTGTAAGTCCCTGTGCGCACGATGGTTTCCCGCGCAGCGCGGATCGTTCTCGTCTCGGGCAGCCCCGTTTCCACCAACACGCCCGCGTGGTAGACCGCCTGTATGCGCGTTTCCGAAAGCGCGCCTGCGCCGAGCTGCGCGATCACACGCGCGCCCTTGGGAAGCGCTGGTTCGGTGCTCTGTGACATCTCCGGAGCGGTTTCGATCTGCTCTGTGCGCATCGTGGTCAATCGAACCGGCACCATATTTGGGTTTTGCAGCAGTGTTTGCAGCGCGCTTGCCGCCTCCAGCGGCTTGACAAGCGGGTCGCCCGGAACCAAAATCAGCTCGCAATCAAACTTCGCGGAGAGAAAGCGCTCCCCCTCCGGCGCTGCCGCGCTGCTTAAATATTCCCAGAGCATCTGCTTTGCCGCAAATTCGGACGAGAGCGTCATGACCGGCACGCGGTCAACCAGCAGGGTGACGGTGTCTGAATAGGTCATCGGCTCGCTCGTCGGCTCCGGCGTTGGCATTTGCGTCTCCACGCTGATCCTATCGATTTCGGCCTGCTCGACAATCACAGGGCCGGTCTGCGCTTCCGGCCGGGCTGCGCGCAGCGCACCGATTACGGCCAGCAGCAGCAACACGCCCGCTGTCGAGAGAAAAAAGATGCGGTTGAGGAGCTTTTTATCCAATTTTCGTTATGAAATCCTTTCGCAGGCGCATCGCGCAAACCTGCGCACGCCCGGCGTATATTTTTCAGCCGATCTTGAGGTATGCCGACGAGCAATAGCCCTTCGTGCCCTGATAGTCCACATAGCACCAGCCGTTTACGGTGGAGTAAATCGTAACGATTGCGCCCTTTGGCATCGTGAGCAGAATTCGTGAGCCGGAGGCGGACGAGGCTTGTGCGCGAAGATTCAGGTTGCCTGTCACAACGCCGATATTCGGACTGTCCGAATTCGCTGCGCCGGTGAGGGTGACGTATTTTGCCAGCGTGTATCCGGTGAGCTTAGCCGACGGCACTTCGATCTGATACCAGCCGCCAAACGAGCCGGTCACCCGCACGGTCGTGTTGCGCGTGAGCCTGCCGAGGCTGTTGTATCGCGTATCCGGACCCGCTCGCAACACGATGCCGGAGGCGTTGATATAGCCCGCGCTGGAAGCGGCGCCCGAGCTGCTGACGGTACTTAGCTGCGTGAGCGTAACATATTTGGCGTACACATATCCGTCTAGGCCTGTTTCGCTCACCCGCACACGATACCACGACCCGACTTTTTCATAGATGCCCAGCGTCGTGTTCCGCACGAGCCTGCCATAGCTTCTGGTGGATGTGCTGGCGCCCGCGCGGATGTTGACGCCGTTTGCATTGATCACCCCCGTAGCAACGAGATTCGGCGCGAGCGTGGGGCCCGGGGTCGACGTCGGGCTCGTGGTGATCGCGGGGGTAGGCGTTGCGCCGTCAGGAATCGCGGTCGGCACGGGCGTTGCCGCCACTCCGGCCGGGGTTGCCGTCGGGCTTGCGCCCGTCAGGTCCGCAACAGCCTGTGTGATGACCACATAATCCTTGCTGATGAATCCATCCTGGCCGGTGGTCATCGCCTTGACCTTATACCAGCCGCCCACCATGCCGTAGATGCCGAGCAGCGTATCCTGAGACAGCTGGCCAACCGTGGCATAACTCGTGGCAGGGCCGGTGCGATAGTTTACCGCGCCTGCGGAAACCTTGCCCTGCGCAATCAGGGACGAGCCGGTCAGCGTGATATAGTCATAGCGGATATAGCCCGTGTTGCCGCTGGGCGTGAAGACATAGTACCACTCACCCGTCATGCCGAGCAGCGTCACCTGCGTATCCGCCGTGAGCGACTCTACCACGCTGCCGCTGGTGGAAGCTTTGGAGCGAACGTTGACCGAGCCGCCGATGACTTTCCCCGTTGAGGGGGCGGTCTGCGCGGTGGACGGCTTCGTTGCTCCTACGCTTTCCGGGAACACATACGCCATCGTGCCAAGCGTTGCGCCGGGATAATAGAAGGAGAGGATGTCGAGATACGTCTTTCCGATGTTTGCCATATACTGCGCACCACGCTGGCTCATGCCAACGCCGTGGCCATATCGCGCATGATAGAGATTCCAGCCGCCTGCGGTCGGCGCGGCGTAGTAGATCCGGAGTATGTCAGAACGGTATAGCCCCGCCGCCGCCATTTCGCTGAACGAAAAGCTCACGCTCACCTGGCTTGTTTTCACCGTTTCAATGGCGGGCGTGGGGGAAGGGGTGATCGCAAACGGCGCTGTCGGCGACGGCGTCGGCGCAAAGGTCGGCGTAGGAGACGGGGTCGGCTCCGCTGTCGATTCCGGGCTTGGGGTTACGCCTTCCGGCAGCAGCGCTGGCGTCATGCCCGCGGGCGTGGGGCTCGGCGAGGGCGTTGGCGCGAAGGTTGGCGTGGGGCTTGGCGTAGGCGCAAAGGTCGGCGTGGGCGACGGCGTTGGCGTGAAGGTTGGCGTGGGGGTCGGAATCAGAGCGGGGAGCATATTTGCCCGTACCGTTGCCGTCACAGTTACGTTGAGATGGTTGAGATCGCCCGTATATCCGGTTGCGCCGGAAGAGACGACGCTGTCGATCGACTGCACGCCGCCAAACGTGTAACCCTCGGGAATCACGCCGCGGCCGGCAACCGCCGCCATCAGGCGTGCATCCAGGAACGCAAACGCAGCGGTTCCCATGTCCTTTTCGCTGTAGATGGAGGAGACGAACACTTTTTCCACCGGCGTGGACGGATTCTGCAGGTCGTACGGGTCTGCGCCATAGTTATATGCGCCGTCGTAGATTGGGCTTGTCCAGCGATTGGAGGGCAGAATCATCCAGCCGCCATTGCTCGCGGCATAGTAGCACAGGAGCGGCACATTGTTGTAGTAGAGCACGTCGCTCATGGTTGAATCGACCGCGTTGATTACATTCAGGCTCGCGGGGTCATAGCCCCTGTAAACCTGATCGGATGCGGTGTCGCCGATATCATACGAGCCGCTCTGGCGAATCCTGAGCAGCGCGTACCCCTTTGCCGCGATGGACTGCGCCTTGAGCGCCTCCAGCGGGAAGGCGTTGCTCATCTCGTAACCGACCACGCCGTAGAGATAATGCGAAAGCGGAACGCGGTTGACCACCGTGAGCACGCCGTTGCTTGCGCCAAGCTGGAGGTTTCCCAGATAGTTACGCGTGCCTGCCGCCGTCTTGATGGTGAGGTGACCGGCAAAGCGCGAGAGATCCGTGCGCTCAATGGTAGCGCCGCTGCCGGAATAGATCTGCCCCTCGCTCGAGTGGCGGACGGTAACCGTGCTGCCGCTGGCTGTAATGGTGAGCGTGCCGTCCGTAAACGTTCGCTGTGTCTGCGCAAGCAGATAGGTGCCTTTCACGGGGATGCTCGCCGTCTGCGCCCCCTGGGTTGAGAGCAGCACGCGAATATACTGCATGCCGGAGTCCGCAGGCGCGGACGAGAGCGGAACGGCAAGCAAGAGCAGAGCCAGCGCGAGCGCGAAGGCAAACCCTTTGCGGAAGCGGATCGGTCGTTTCTTCATAAACCCCCCGAAATAGATGTTTCCAGAACGGGCATGTAACACGCACCCGTATTGTGATTGTATCGAAAGCGGCACAGGGATTGCATCTGTTTTTGCAATTTTTCTCGGTTTGTTCACTTTAACGCAACAGCGCGGCTATACATGCGAAACACCCGGCTCCTTGGGGCTGCCGTGCGCGTTATTAGCGCAATCAAACGCTCGCGTCTAGATGCTCTCGCAAACCCGGGCAAAAGCAACGTCATCCAGCCGGGCCAGCGCGGTCTCTGCCGTGGCTTTGTCCGTAAATACGCCGAATACCGCGCTGCCGCTGCCGCTCATGCTGGCGGCCTTTGCGCCCAACGAGAGCATATCCGCCTTGATGCGCCCGATCTGAGGCACAAGCGAAATGGCCGGCTCTTCGAGCGCATTGAATAGAAGCGGGCAGAGCGCGTCGAGATCTCCGTCCGAGAGCGCTTTGAGCACGGAGGTGGTCTGCGGCATTGCGCGCGGAAGCTTGAGCAGCGAAAAGAGTTTCCTGGTGGAAACGCCCTCTGCGGGCTTGGCAACGAGCAGATGCAGCTTCATGCCGCGCACAGGAGTGAGCGCTTCGCCGATCCCTTCCGCACGCTGGGTTCCCCCGCGCAGGCAAAAGGGCACGTCCGCGCCGATTTTTGCGCCGATCTCGAACAGCGTTTTTTCGTCAACTTCGCCATAGAGCTCTTGCAAGCCCTTGAGCGCCGCAGCTGCATCCGCGCTGCCGCCGCCGAGGCCAGCTTCGGCGGGAATGCGTTTGATCACGCGGATATACGCGCCGCGCCCCGTGAGCGCGCGGTACTGTTCCGCCGCGCGGCGCAGCGTGTTGTCGTACGGCAGCGCCATGCCTGTAGCGCTCACCAATATACCCCGCGCACGCTCGATGGTTACCGTGTCATACAGGTCGATGGTCTGCATAATGGAATCCAGCGCATGATAGCCGTCCGTGCGCTTATAGAGCACGCCGAGCGTGAGATTGAGCTTTGCATATGCGCGCTTTGTCGTTCTATCCATCGTATTTGTTACACCGGTCAACTCAAGTATTTAATCCTAGTAATCGCATACAACAGTATACCAAAATACACCGGTTACCGCCAGCCAATCGGCGCGGATTTCACGCCATGGTCACTGTCGCTTTTGAAACGCGTGTGCTATACTAGGGTGTGTTAAATTTGCCATGCGCATCTACAGGGTGTTGCTTTGCCACGCATTTGCAACAGATGTGTTTTCTCATGTGCGGTCATCACTGGCAATTGAGATTCCGCGTTGCAGCGGTCTGTGATAAAAGGAGCTATCTCATTATGTTGTTTTCGCCGTTGTGCAGCGGTTCCTCCGGCAACGCGTCTTATCTGGAGGCAGGCGGCGTGCGCCTGATCATCGATGCGGGCGTCACCGCAAAGCGACTGCGCGGCTTAATGTCCATGCTCGATCTTTCCCCCGAGGGGCTGGATGCGATTTTAATCACGCACGAACATTCCGATCACGTCTCTGGCATTGGCGTACTTTCCCGCAGATACGATATTCCCGTCTATGCCGCGGAAGCTTGCTGGGAGCGCATGCCAAAGAGCATCGGCGCGATCGCAGCCAAGAACATCCGCGTGTTTGAGCCGGATCGCGATTTTTATCTCAAGCAGCTCTGCGTGCATCCCTTCTCAACCCCGCACGACGCTGCGCACGCGGTCGGCTACTCGTTTGTTCACGGCGGGAAAAAGCTCTCCATCATGACCGACGTCGGACATGTTTCTAAGCGCATGCTCGACGCGGTCGCAAATTCCGACCTGATCCTGCTGGAGGCCAACCACGATGTGGATATGCTCAAGGCAGGCAGCTATCCCTACCCGCTCAAGATGCGCATCCTCTCCTCCCGGGGGCATCTATGCAACGAAGATGCGGGTCTGGCGCTGCAAAAGCTTCACGCGCGCGGCGTGAAAAACGCGATTTTGGGCCACCTCTCCGAGGAGAACAACACGCCGGAGCTTGCGCTCATCACCGTGCAGTCGCTGCTCGACGAGGCGGGGCTGCTTGAAAGCATGTTTGTCACCGTTGCCGACCGCTTTGAGCCATGCGGGTTGTTTGAGTTGTAGTCTTCTCATTCTCGCAGGTCTACTAGCACTTGTAACAACACATGAAGATCAAAATCGCCTGTGTGGGAAAAGNNACGCCAAGCGGCTCTCGCGCTTTTGCACGCTTGAGATTGCCGAAGTTGCGGACGAAAAAGCGCCGGAGACGCTCTCGCCCGCAGAAGAGGCGCAGGTGATCGATCGCGAAGGCGAGCGGCTGCTCTCCCGCATCCTGCCCGGCGCGTTCGTCGTGTGCCTGACCATCGGAGGCAAGCGCTACTCCTCCGAGCAGTTTGCTGCCACGCTGCAAGAGATCTTCGACCGCTCGGTTTCCAATATCACATTTGTCATCGGCGGATCGCTGGGGCTTAGCCCCGCCGCCATCGGCCGCGCGGATCTGAAGCTCTCCGTGTCCGACATGACCCTGCCGCACGGGCTTTGCCGCGTCGTGCTGCTCGAGCAGATCTATCGCGCATTCAAAATCAACTCCCATGAACCATATCACAAATAGATGGCAGATAAGGGCTTGATGCTAACGCATAGAATGCGTCAAATTATTGACATTTTTAGTATTACAGTTGAAAGTGTTTGACACGGC
>DNFZ01000111.1 GCA_003486785.1 Clostridiales bacterium
ATGTGCGCGAGAGCGACCTGTCGCGCATCGCCTACGGAGAAAACACCACGGTGACAGCGATGCAGATGGCAAACGCGTTTTGCGCGATCATCAACGGCGGCACGCTGATGCAACCGTATGTGGTGGATAACATCACTGCGACCGACGGTACGGTCATCCTGAAAAACGAGCCGACCATCCTTCGCCGCGTGATCAGCAGCGCGACCTCCGCGACCATGCGCTCGCTGCTGCAAGCGGTAGCGGAGAAGGGCAACGGCAACAACGCGCAGGTGCTCAACTATACGGTAGGCGGCATTACAGGCGTTTCCCGCAAGTTTGAGGAGGACGGTGTCACGCCCTCGCGCATGCGCGTGGTGTCCTCGTATCTCGGCTTTCTTTCGTCCAACGACGAGCCGCAGCTTGTGTGCATGCTCGTCATCGACGAGCCGCAGGTGCCATATATGGAGGCAAGAAGCATTGCAGGCTACTGGGTCGGCAAGATATTCACCGATATCGTGCAGTATTACGGCATTTTGCCGGATACCAACACAAAGACATCGACCGTGCCGGACATCGTCGGCATGACGGCAAAGGACGCGGTCTACGCGCTCACGCAGGCGGGCTTTAAGGCCTACACGGTGCCAAGCGTGGATGAGGCGCTCGTGGTTTCGCAGTTTCCCGCGGGGAAATCGGTTGTAGCGTCCGGCTCGACCGTGATCCTCTACACGACGATGACCACGTTTAACGACGACCAGCTTTACAAAGAGATGGTTGCCGTGCCAAGCCTCATGGGGCGACGCAGGCAGGACGCGTTCGACTTGCTCGCGCAGGTCGGGTTGATCCTGGGGTTTGACAAGACCCAGTGTACGGGCAGGATTGATTCGCAGTCGATACCGGAAGGCACGCTGGTTGAACCGGGCACGGTGGTCTACGTCACATTCCCCGTTCCGGAAGTCTCGGAAACGCCGGAGCCGGAGACCACCCCGACGACGGAAACTATGCCGACGGAGGGATAGCGGCAAGCGCGAAAACACAGAACGCTCCGTTTGCGTTTTGCAAACCGAGCGGTACACACTCGATTGCGACAAATTGCTTGCAACATCAATTTATACAACGCGCGACGGATCTTCGCGCAACGGGAGGGAAAGGCATGCTGCTATCGGAACTGGCGATGGCGACCGGCTTGCGCTATGAAGGCGAAGACACGGATATATGCTCCATCGAGTATGACTCAAGAAGGGTGAAAAAGGGCAGCCTGTTTTGCTGCATCGTTGGCGCGATGTTTGATGGGCACTCGTTTGCACAAAGCGCGCTGGATAGCGGCGCAACCGCGCTGCTCGTGGAGCGTAAGCTTCCGCTGCCCGCCCCGCAGATTGTGGTAAAAAACGCGCGCAAGGCTATGGCGGAGATGGCGGCCGCGTTCTATGGCTACCCGCAGCGCGAGATGATGATGCTCGGGGTGACCGGTACCAACGGTAAGACCACCACGACCTATATGGTCAAAGCCATCGCCGAGCAGGCGGGTAAAAAAGTCGGCGTCATCGGCACGATCAGAAACCTCATCGGCAACGAGAGCATCCACACCGACCGCACCACGCCGGAGTCGGTTGACCTGTTTCGCATCCTTCGCATGATGGCGGACGCGCACGTAGACCTCGTGGTCATGGAGACGAGCTCGCACGCGCTCGAGCAGTTCCGCGTGCACGGAATCAAGTTTGACGTGGGGCTTTTCACCAATCTCACACAGGATCATCTGGACTATCACAAATCGTTTGACAACTATCTTGCCGCGAAAAAAACGCTGTTTCTCAACAGCAAAAAAGCGGTGATCAACGTAGACGACCCCTATTCCGGCCGGATGATGGAAGGCCTTGCTATCCCGATCATGACGTTCGGTGTGCGCGACCGCGCGGACATCTCCGCTACGGATATCGACATCACGACCGACGGTGTGCGCTTCGACTTGCATACGCCTGAAGGCGAGGTGTTTCTCAACCTTGCCATCCCCGGGCTGTTCTCCGTGTTCAACGCGATGGGCGCGGCTGGCATGGCGCTCGCCGGGGGCATGAAACTCAGCGCGGTCAAGGCGGGGCTTGAATCGCTCACGAGCGTTTCCGGCAGGCTTGAGCCCGTCAAGACAAACCGGGATTTCTCGGTGTTTGTGGACTATGCGCACACGCCGGACGCGCTGGAAAACGTGCTCAAAACAGTGCAGCAGTTTGCAAAAGGCCGCGTAATCTGCGTCTTTGGCTGCGGCGGCGACAGGGATCGCGCCAAACGCCCGATCATGGGCGAAATCGCCGGCAGATTTTCCGAGCTGGCGGTGATCACGAGCGACAATCCGCGCACGGAAGACCCGATGGCGATCATCGAGACAATCGAAGAGGGCGTCAAGCGCAGCGGCACGAAATATGCCGTTATCGAAAACCGGAAGGAAGCGATCCGGTATGCGCTCTCCGTCGCGCAGGGGGACGATGTGATCATGATCGCCGGAAAAGGGCACGAAAACTATCAGGAGATCAAAGGCACGAAGTATCACTTTGACGATAAAGAGATCGTAGAAGAGCTGCTTGCGGAGCTGTAGGCGATATTTTGTTTCAGAATAAAAGATCGTAGAAGAGCTGCTTTCAGAGCTGTAGGCGATCAAAACAAAACACTTCCCGCTTCCGCGCGAAAGACAACGTTTGCCGGATGCGGGTTTTGCTTATTCTAATAGACCGAGACAAAAGGATTATCCTGCACGCTGAAATCGGGGATTGTCCGGCGCGCATACCGTGGGTATAATAGGAGCATGCGAAACATTCTTCTCACCGCGCTCACGGCGCTTGCGCTCGTGTGGCTTCTTTGCCCGCTGTTTATCCCGCTGTTTGCGCGGCTAAAAGGCGCGCGGCCCGAGCGACGGATCGAACCCGAGCCGCCGCAGCAGACGACAAAGAAAAAACAGCCGGCAGCCAAGCCGAGTCCGCCATCCATGGGTGGCGTGCCTGTGCTGCTCTCAGTTGCGATTGCGACGCTCATTTTCGGCCTGAACGGCATGGAGTTTGCGCTGCCTGCGCTGGTTGCAACGCTGGCGCTCGGCGTGCTCGGGTTTGTAGACGATTTTTTGCGCGCGCGAGACCCGGAGGGAATCGGCCTGCGCACCGTCGTGATGCTGGGGGTTGAGCTCGTCATTGCGGGCGTGATCGCCATCTGGGCATACCGCTCGCCGCTGATCGGCTCGGCGCTGTATCTGCCGCTCTCCGGCGGGGAATGGGATATCGGAATCTGGTACATACCGCTCGTGATCGTCGCAATTCTTTTAGTGGTCAATGCGGCGCACCTAAGTGGGGATATGGACGGCCTCGTCGCCGGCGTTAGCGCGGTGTATGCGCTGGCGCTCATCGCGATTTTCGCAGCGCTGGCGAGCGTAGCCTATCAGGACGGTGGGCTGCTGCGCGGGGATAATCTCTCCGGCGGCGCGATCTTTGCCGCGGCGGTGGCTGGCGCGGGCATCGGCTTTTCGCGTTTCAATCTCTATCCCGCGCGGGTACAGGCAGGCTCGTCCGGCACATTTGCATTCGGCGGCGCTGTGGCCATGCTCGCCATCCTCAGCCGCTCGCTGCTGCTTCTGCCGCTGATGAGTTTTTGTCTGCTGGCGAGCATCGGCTCGATCGTATTGCAGGCGTTTAGCAAAGCGCAAGAGGGCGGGAAGCGACTCTTTCGCGCGGCGCCGATCCACCGGCATTATGAGCTGACGGGACGCCCCGCATCGAAGATTGCCAGCGTGTATACCATACTCACGGCGGTGATCTGCGCGGTCTGTTTGATCCCGTATTTTCGATAAATGTATTTTTCGATAAACGTATTTTTCGATAAACTTTTTTTCGATAAGCGTATTTTAAAGGGTTAAAATTCGATAGGCGTACCTGAAAATCTATTTCACTTAATTGATGCGAAGCATTGCGCACACAAGCGCAGGCATACGTTTCCGGAGGCATAAAACGCATGGAACAACGAAAAAAAGCGCTCGTCGTCGGCATGGCAAGAAGCGGTGTCGGCGCGGCAAAACTCCTCAGCGCAACCGGCTGGGATGTGATCATCAACGACGTAAAAAACGAGATAAAGGGGCTGGATTGCGCGCTGAGCGGCATAAACGTCTCCTG
>DNFZ01000026.1:0-606 GCA_003486785.1 Clostridiales bacterium
ATCAGCTCAAGCAGGGCATCGGCCTGCGCTCTTACGGACAGAAGGACCCCGTCTACGCCTACACGAGCGAAGGCTTTGAGATGTTTGACGCGATGGTGGACGAGATTCGCGAGCAGACGGTGCGCCGCCTGTTTACCATGCAGGTCAACGCCGGCCCGCTCAGCCGCGTGCAGCTCGCAAAACCCATCGAACCCAAGGGCGAGAGCGCAAACACCTTCTCGCGCAGCGAGAAAAAGGTCGGCAGAAACGACCCGTGCCCCTGCGGCAGCGGCAAAAAATATAAGGCTTGCTGCTACGGCAAGAATGAATGACTCAACAAATCGCGCAAAGGCGATGAGCCTTATGGATAGCGCGATTGAGACCGCACTGCAGCAACATCACCATTCAGTACGATCGAGAGGAGTCGACACAAACGTTTATGATCCCATTGGACGAATATAAAGCAAACCTCGGCGCTTTTGAAGCGCGGCTGGGCGACTGCCGTACCGCGCTCGAGCCCGAGCGTGTTCAGGAAGAGCTACAGGCGCTGGAGGATCAGATGTCCGCGCCGGATTTCTGGAACGACGTTGACAACGCCAACAAGCTCACCCAGCGCTCGCGCCAGCT
>DNFZ01000026.1:666-7137 GCA_003486785.1 Clostridiales bacterium
CCATGCGCATGGAGCAGATGCTCAAAGGTTCCTACGACGCGGTCAATGCCGTTCTCTCGCTGCATGCGGGGGCGGGCGGCACGGAGGCGCAGGACTGGACAGAGATGCTCTACCGCATGTATACGCGCTATTGCGAGCGACGCGGTTGGGCCGTGCGCGAGCTGGACATGCTCGACGGTGACGAAGCGGGCGTGAAGTCCGTTACGTTCGAGGTGATCGGCGAGAACGCATACGGCTATCTCAAGGCGGAAAAGGGCGTGCATAGACTCGTGCGCATCTCTCCGTTTGACAGCAGCGGGCGGCGGCACACATCCTTTTCCTCGCTGGACGTGACGCCGATTTTCGACGAAGACGCGGGCGACATCAAGATCGACAACGATGATCTGCGCATCGACACCTATCGCTCCAGCGGCGCGGGCGGACAGCACGTCAACAAGACCAGCTCCGCCATCCGCATCACGCATTTGCCGACGGGCATCGTCGTGCAGTGCCAAAACGAGCGCAGCCAGCTGCAAAACAAGGAGACCGCCATGCGCATGCTGCGCGGCAAGCTCTTGGAATTGCAGGAGCGCGAGCGCGAGGAGCAGATGTCGCAAATCAAAGGCGAGATGAAGAAGATCGAGTGGGGCAGCCAGATCCGCAGCTATGTCTTCCAGCCGTATACGATGGTCAAGGATCACCGCACCGGCGCGGAGAGCGGGAATATTCAAGCGGTGATGGATGGCGAGCTGGAGCCCTTTATCCACGCGTATCTCGTACAATCATAAAAGGAATTCTTTTGCTTCTTTTCTGATTCGGAAAAGAAGAGAACTATAACGTTCTTTTTGTTTCTTTTTCTTTGAGAAAAAGAAAGAGCACACTTGCGTTTGTCTTTTGCTGCTTTTCTTTAGAAAAGCAGAAGAAAACCGGTATGAAATTCGATTATGATCTCGTCGGCAAGATCGGCTCTATGGCGCTGATTCGCCGGGCCGACCACGACATCGACTACAACATATTCTCCCGCCTCGGCGCGGAGCTTCGGCCCGGTATGATCTGGGTCAGCAGCGGCGCGACCGAAATCGGCCGGCTCGACTACATCCGCCGCAACGGAAAAGAGCTCGCGGGCGATCGCGAGGAGATCAAGGCGGACTATGCTGCGCAGGGGCAGACCATCCTCATGATGGAATACCGCCGCTACATTCCGGATCGCTACAGCGTGCGCCAGCTTCTGGTGGAGCACACGCACTTCAACGACGAGGAGAAGCGCAAGCACATCCGCGGCTTTCTGCTGCGCGCGGCAAAGCAAAACGCAATCCCGATCGTGAACTACAACGACCCCGTGAGCATCGAGGAAATCCGCAAGATGGAACTCGCAAATCTTCGCAATCAGGGGGAGACGGTCGTGGAATGCATCGACAACGACGAGACGGCCTCCGTCATCTGCTCGCTGGTGCATGCGCGAAATCTTGTGATCCTCACGAGCGCGGATGGCATCTATCGCGACCCGAACGACCCGAGCACGCTCGTGCCTGTGGTGGAAGGCAAGGACGCGGATGAGATCATCGAGCAGATCGATCTTCTTTCTGACAGCTGTGTGGGGACAAGCCGCCCCGGCTCCAACGGCGCGCGGGCGAAGCTGGACTTCATCAAGCAGCCCATCCGCGAGGGCACGACGGTCTACATCGCAAACGCGCAGATGCGCATTGCAGACCTGCTCAACGGCACGGGAACATGCACAGTATTTCGAACACGATAACCGTAAAACAATAAAAATTTATTGACAAACGATAAATATAGCAGTAGACTGTCGTCAGAACAGACGATGGTCTATTTGTTTTCCCGGTTTTTTTGATAGTAAAGAAACACAATCATTTGGAGGAGAAACGATACAATGAAAAAAAGCAGCCGTTTTCTAAACCTGTTTGTTCAAGCGGGCATCGTGATAGGCATGCTTGCGGGCGTCGCGCTGCTCGCGAACATCCTGCTGCTGCAAATGCCGATCGTGAGCGATTTTTTTGCGCGAGAAGGCAAGCCGCAGGTTTTCGCGCTCTTCTCCGGCATCATCGCGTGCCTTTGCATTCTCGGCGGCGAATGTATCGCCGTGACGCTGTTTTGCATGATGCGTACGCTGGAGGGCGATCCCTTCGTGCAGAAAAACGTGACCGCCCTCCGGCGCATGGGTATCGTCGCGCTGATCATTGCGCTGCTGGGCTTGTCCACGCTGTTGCTGCATCCCGTGCCGCTTGCGGTCATCGCGGCGCTGCCGGTCGCCATGTGCGGGTTGTTTTCTCTGGTGCTCAGCCGCGTGTTTGCCGAGGCGGTTGCGTACAAGCTCGAAAACGACCTCACCGTCTAGCGGGGTGATGGTATGATTCAGGTCAATTTGGATGTGATGATGGCAAAGCGCAAAATGAGCCTCAACGATCTGGCAAAGCGCATGGATATCTCGCTGGCGAACCTCTCGATCCTGAAAAACAACAAGTGCAGGGCGATTCGCTTCTCGACCCTGAGCCGACTCTGCGAAACGCTCGAGTGTGAGGCGGGCGATATCCTAGTTTATGTGAAAGGAGATGCACCCGATGGAAGAGAATCCGATTTTGAATGACGCGCAGGGCGCAAACAAGCGCGCTCCGCTGACGAAGCCGCAGCTTTGGCTGCTGGTAGGTAGCATCCTGATCGGCATCGCGCTGGAGCTCTGGATGGAGCTGGATTATTACCGCTTGTATTCGATCTTCTGGCTTGTGACGCTCGGTGTGTTCGTGGCGTTTAACTTTAAACGCGTGATCACCAGCAAGACCGTTCTCGCGCTGATCGTGCCGACGCTGGTGCTCGCTTTCGTCCTGATGTTTGATTATATGCACCATGAACTGCTCGGCTTTACCTCGCTCGCCATCCCCGCGCTCCTGCTCACCATCGGTGTGTTCACCACGCAGGAGATCGGCTACAAGCGCGAAGGCAAGGCGGTACTCAGCGTAATTTTCGCGGTGTTTGTGAAGCCGTTTACCGCGATTGGCACATATTTTCGCGCGTATTCAGTCATTCTCAGCGGCAAAAACAGCGCATCAAAGCGACACGGCTGGATCGGGTTTGCGGTGGGGCTTCCGCTGATGATCATCGTGCTGGCACTGCTTGCGAGCGTGGATGTGGGCATGGAAAAGCTGCTGGGCAAATGGATTCAGAACATCAGCCTCTGGGAGTGGTTCTGGCGCCTGGTGGTCGTGTTTGTCGCGAGCATGCTCTTCTACTCGCTGTTTTACAACCTCACCTGGGGCAAGCCGGATCGGGACCTCGTGCCCGTGCGGCAGAACTGGAAGTTCGCGGGCCCGGGCGTCGTGATCCTCATGCTGCTTGCGGCTTATGCCCTGTATACCTATGTGCAGTTTACGTATCTTTTTAGCGGCACACTTCCGCTCAACTATACATTCAGCGACTACGCACGGGACGGCTTTGGCCAGTTTGTCGCGGTGACGATGATCAACTTCACGCTCTTGGGGTTGAGCCTGACAAAGAGCGAGCCGGGCAAGCCGATCCAGCTGCTGCAGTCGCTGCTGATCGCGGCGAGTCTGATCGTTCTCGCCTCCGCCTGCTGGCGCATGCTGCTCTATATCGATGCATACGGCCTCACCATCCGGCGCATTCTGCCGCTCTGGCTGATGACCTACTTTATGTTTCTTGCGGTGGTCGGCGCGGTGCGCGTTTTTCGCGAGAAAGTCCCGTTTCTGCGCATCGGCGCGTTCGCGTTGATCTATTGGTACACACTCTTCATCTGCATCGACTGGAACACGGTGATGAACACATTCAACAAAACCTACAACTTCGGTTGATAAGCACGCGCTTCTTTTCTCGAGAGAAAAGAAGCAAAAGAGCTTCTCGTTTTTACGGGAAGCTCTTAGTTTTTGTAGTTATATTGCTTCAAGAAGATCAGCTTTTATTTAGCTCCAACGCCTTTGCGTACGCCTCCTTCTTCGGCACGCCGCAGGCGCTTGCCGCTTCGGCGGCTGCATCGCGGACGGAGAGGCCGGAGGAGAGCAGGTTACGAAGCAGCGTCTCAAGATCGGGTGTATCCGCAGCATTATCTATCGCGCGGCAGCGGACGCAGAGCACGCATTCCCCGCGCGGGGCGGTCTCCTTATAGCGCGCGGCCAGTTCGCTGAGCTTTCCGCGGACAGTTTCCTCGTGCAGCTTGGTGAGCTCCCGCAGCAGCGCGGCGTCAAGATCGCCAAGGCCTTCCAGCAGCGCGGTGAGCGTCGCGTGGACGCGGTTCGGGCTTTCATAAAAAATGACAGTGTGGTCGAGGCGCTTGAGCTGCTCCAAGAGCTGCTTTTGCGCCTTTTTTTCGCGTGGGAAAAACCCGAAAAATGAAAACGGCATGGCGGGCAGCCCGCTCATCACCACAGCCATGAGCACGGCGGAGGCGCCGGGCAGTACGCTGTAGGGCAGACCATGCTCGATGCACGCGGAAACCAGCGCCTCGCCGGGGTCGGATACGCCCGGCATGCCCGCGTCGGAGACATAGACCACCGTCTCGCCCGCCTGCAGCCTTGCAACCACTTCCTCGGCGCGCTTGCGTTCGTTTTCACGATAACAGCTGATGAGCGGCTTTTTGATGCCGATGTGGTTGAGGAGCGTCAGCGTCCGGCGCGTGTCCTCGCAATAGACCGCGTCGCAGTTTGTCAAAGCCTCGCGCACGCGCGGGGTGAGGTCGCCAAGGTTCCCAATGGGGGTGGCGCACAACAATAACATACCCGTCACCGCACCGTGCGCAGGTTCTCGCCCGTGAGGTGCAAAACCAGCGTGGTGTTAACATCATAAAGGCGACTTGCTAAACGCTCACCATACTTTGCTTGTAATCCTCGCAAATCAAGATTAGTAATACATACGGTAGGCAAGTTCTGTAAAACCCGTTCATTAATTACGGCAAACAACCATTCTGTTGAAACATTCGGAATAATTGGCTCGCTTCCTAAATCGTCCAAGACGAGAAGAGAAATTGAGTGGAGTAGTTTTACGTGTTCGGTTTGATTTCGAATATCATCAAATACTTTTTGTGTAAATGCATAGGCTGTGATTCGTAAACTCTCAATGCCTCTTTCTATTGCAGAGTGAGCAATGGCATTTCCAAGAAAAGATTTGCCCAAGCCGGGTGAACCCATAAGCAAAACATTTGGCTGCTTAGGACAAGGAAGTGAGTTAGCATAGTTTTCACATACCGTCTTTGCGGCAAGTGTCCTTTTCTTCTGTTCAGTTGAGAGATAGATATCTTCCGAGAAATTCTGGAATATCTCTCTATCATTTATACCATCTGATCCGCGCAGCTTTTCACGAAGCAGCAATCTACAAGAGCAAGGTTTCTTTGTGGTTCCAACAAAACCAGTATCCTGACAAGAAGCACATCTATATTGAAGCAATAATGCAGAAGGATGTAAACCAATCGACGCTAACAGCTTTTTCTCCTCCTGAGAAATTGACTCTAACTGTTGTTTCGCTTGATCTGCAGAAATTGTGCGTTTGCCAATCTCGGAAAACAAACTGGCGCGCTTTTTGTCTAACTCTTTTAGATGAGGCGCAAGAAGATAGGCTTGCTCGATGCGTTTCTCGAGTGAAGCCCGCTCCTCTGCACGAATTCTAGCGTAGTAGTTCTCCAAGGTTTCGTTGATCATAAAATATCCTTATCAAGATCTACGAGAATGCGATTAATCTGCTCATCAGTCAATTCATTCTGAGCATAATCAACTTTTTTCGGCTTTGCATTGAAACCTTGCGGCTTTGACTCCATGCGTGCGCGCGCGGCTTCGATGGAGGTGATGCCCGCGTCGTGCCAGTCGTTCCAAAGCTTCTTCATCATGCCGAAGGGTTCGTTTGCGCCCTTGCACTGCTCCGCGCCGAAGAGCAGCAGCTCGCGCGGCATGGCATAGTCCCTCAGATACATGCTAATCTGCGCGCGCTGGGTGCGCGTGGCCGGCTCGAGCTTGCCAGCGCGCTCGAAGACGAGGCGCGCAAACGCCTGCTCTTCTGCGGTCTTTGCGTCCGCGCGTTCCATCTCCGGCTGGCTCGTCTGGCCTTCTTTCAGGAGGTTTTCGAGCAGCTCGTCGAGATAGACAAAGTTCGGCGTGCCGCTCACGGTGAGCTTGGGGAGCGCGGATATGATCGCCTCCGGTGTGAATCCCCACTCCGTAACCCACTTGTCGTAAAATGCGGTTTCGGCCTTGGTAGGCTTGCGCTGCTTGTTCCATTGCCGGAGAATCTCGCTTGCGCCGTGCTTTTTGAGCTCATATTTTGCAAGGTGTGCGCGCGCGGCGTCCCGCGTCCAAACGCCCGCCTCGGACCAGGAACGCGCCACCGCGTCGATATAGTTCACCGACACGCGCCGCCCTTTCTGATCCATACAGTGGGAGACGAGCTCCAATACGGCCTCTTCGTCCAGCCCGTAGACCTCGATCCAGTCGTATACGTGCTTGAGCTCGCGAAAATCAAACTGGCGCGGGGCGATCA
>DNFZ01000026.1:7160-7314 GCA_003486785.1 Clostridiales bacterium
CCCTGCTGCTGCCAGTAAACATATGCCTCCGTGACCGCGGCCCCGGAAAGCCCCAGCGCGTCGCCCAGGGAGGTTTCGGCGCCCGCGCCCGCGTAGCAAAGCATCAGGCCGTAGAGATACACGCGCACACAGAGCTCGCTTGCATGCGGTAGAT
>DNFZ01000227.1 GCA_003486785.1 Clostridiales bacterium
AAGCGACAACCGCAGGAAGTTCGCGAAGTGAAATGCTGCAAATTCATATCCGGCGCTTATCTTTGTATCAACCTGACGAAACCGGAGCGGACATTTCCGTTTTTCAACCCGCCCGGCGCGCGCGGGGAAGACACGTTTCTTTCCACCATGCTGCATGATCGAACCGTGCTGGAGATTCCGGTCTACGCGTTTCACGACGGGTTTTCGAGCTATAAAAACATCCTCAGCGGCGTGCTTCCAACGGAACTCGCGCCGATCAAGGCGGATTCGCAGGCGATCATCACGCGGTTTTTGAGCGCGTGCATCGGCTGGGTTCGATACAAGCCGCTTTTGGTGTATCTCACCAATCCGCAAGGGTTTACGCAAGAGATCGACAACATGCGGCAAACGCTCTCCGAAGTGCTGCCAAAGCTTGCAAATTATTTTCAAAACGACGGCTTCTTGAAAGTGTTGACCGAGCTGGAGGACTATCAGGCAAACGCGAAGAAGCACGCGGCGCAGTTCCGTCTCGCCCAGACGACCTGGCAAAAGCTGATTCAAACAGCGATTTTGCGGCAGATTTAATACGGAGATACAGCCGGCAACACAAAGGACGCTCTTTTGCGAGCGCCCTTTTTTGATACGTCTTGTGGTTATAGCGATATTCCGAAGAGATCCATCGCGTTCCGGTTCACCACCGCCGCCGCTTCTTCAGGCGAGATGCTTCGCACTTTGGCGAGCATCTCAAGAGTCAGGTGGATCAGCAGCGGGCTGTTTCGCTTGCCGCGGTGTGGCTCCGGCGTCATATACGGGCAGTCGGTTTCAATCACGATTCGCTCCAGCGGCAGCTTTTCCGCAATCGCGCGCTGCTTGGTGGCGTTTTTGAAGGTCAGCGCACCGCCAAACGCGATATAGTACCCCATGTCGACATACTTGACCGCGTCTTCATAGCTGCCGGAATAGCAGTGCAGCACGCCGCCTAAGCGCCCTTTTCGCGCGGAGAGCAGCGCCATCACGTCCCCGTGCGCCTCACGGTCGTGGATGATGACGGGCTTCTTCGCGGTAATTGCGAGGTCAAGCTGGGTTGCAAACGCTTCGCGCTGCGCTTCGCGCGGGGAAAAGTCGTAGTGATAGTCCAGCCCGATTTCGCCGACGGCGACGATCTTACTCTGCTCCAGCGCGCGCTCGACGTGCAGCAGGTTTGTGCTGTCCGCCGTGCTTGCCGAATGCGGATGGATGCCCGCGCTGCCGTAGACAAAGTCATAGAGCAGCGTAAGCGCCTGAATCTTCGGGATATCTTCCGCTTCGACGCAGGCTTCGACAAAGCCGCTTACGCCCGCTGCCGGAAGGGAGGCGATGAGCTGGTTGCGGTCTTCGTCAAATTTGTCGTCGAGCAAATGCGCGTGGGTATCAAATAGATGCATGTGGTCTCTTTCTGTATGGTTATTCTGCCAACGAGGTCAAATCGAGATCCATCAGAATCTCGTCGTAATAAGTGCCGCGGACGTTGATTCTCGCCTTGTGCCGCCCGATTTCGACAAAGCCGAAGCGGCGATAGAGCGCGATGGCTCTCTCGTTTTCTGCGTGCACCTCCAGCGAGAGCGTGCGCAGGAAATTCGTGCTCTTCGCGAAATCGATCATCGCCTGCATGGCGATGCTGCCGATGCCTAGGTGCCAATAGGCGCGCTTGATGGAGATGGCTAAGCCGCCGACATGCGCGATTCGCGGCCGCTCCGCCGCGCGCACATCGCAAATCAGCACGATTTCACCGTCGATTGTGCCCAAGAACATCTTTGTGTTTGCGGCTTCCAGTGTGGATGTGATCCAGCCCTCTTCGCCTTCGAGCGTGAGCCCTTCGATGCCGTTTTCGTCCGCGAGGAGAAAATCCGTCTCGCCGCCGACAGTTTTGAGATAGTCGATCATCTCCTGCGCGTCGGAAAGCGTCGGATCGCGGAGAATCAGCGTTCTTCCGTCCTTTAAAATATGCTCGCTCATAGAAGCCTCTCGTGTTCTTAGCGTACTTTTAGTCCGCTCTCCATCCCGGCGAGCGTGGTCATTGCGGAGAGATTCTCATCTGCCGCGTCGGAAGCGCAGAGGATCATGCCGTGGCTCTCCACGCCGCAGAGCGTGACGGGCTTGAGGTTATACACCAGCACGACCGTCTTGCCGACGAGGTCGTCCGGCGTATACCACTGCTTGATGCCGGAGACGACGGTGCGCGTTTCCGCGCCGACTTCGAGCGTGAGCTTGAGCAGCTTCTTGCTCTTCTTGATCTCCTCGGCAGCAATCACTTTGGCAAGCCGCAGATCGACCTTTGCGAAGTCGTCATATTCGATCTCCGCCGGGGCTTCATCCTCTCCGTGCGCATGCTTTGCGGGCGCTGCCGGTGTGCTTTCGGCTGCCGAAGCTGGGGGCGCATCCGTTGCCGGAATCGTTGCCGCCTTGGCTTCCTCGGCTTCCGCTGCGAAATAGGCAAGCTCCGCCTCCGCATCGATGCGGGGGAACAGGGCTTCGCCCTTGTGCACCACGGAACCCGCGACGCTGCCGCCCCACGCGAGGGAATCATACGCCGCCTGTGCGGGCGCGGTACCTAGCTGCGCAAACATCTTTGCGGGCGTGCTGGTCAAATACGGAGTCAGCAGGATCGCGACGATGCGCAGGCTCTCCGCTAGGTTGTAGAGCACCGTCTTGAGCCGCTCCTGACCCGCTTCGCTCTTGGCGAGCACCCATGGCGCGGTGACGTCGATGTATTTGTTGCAGGCGTTGATGAGCTTCCAGATCTCCGCCAGCGCGTCGGGAATGTGCAGCTGCGCCATCTGCGCGTCCACTTTTTCGGGCAAATCGCGGGCAAGCGCGATCAGGGCCGCGTCCTCGTCCGCGATTGCGGAGGGGGCGGGCAGCTTACCTGCGAAGTATTTGTCGATCATCGCGACCGTGCGGCTCAATAGATTGCCAAGGTCGTTGGCGAGGTCGGTGTTGATTCTGGCAATGAGCGCCTCGTTGGAGAACGTTCCGTCCGAGCCGAACGGTACTTCGCGCAGCAGGAAATAGCGGATCGCGTCCACGCCGTAGCGCGCGCAGAGCTGCACGGGGTCTACCACGTTGCCCTTGCTTTTACTCATCTTGCCGCCGTCGAGCACAAGCCAGCCGTGGCCGAACACCTGTTTCGGCAGCGGCTCGCCGAGCGCCATGAGCATAATCGGCCAGATGATGGTGTGAAAGCGCACGATCTCTTTGCCGACAATGTGGACATCCGCCGGCCAGAACTTGTTGTAGAGCGAATCGTCATCGCTGCCCCACCCGAGCGCGGTAATGTAGTTAGAAAGCGCGTCCAGCCAGACATAGACCACGTGATTTCCGTCAAAATCGACGGGAATTCCCCACGTGAAGCTCGTGCGGCTCACGCAGAGGTCCTCTAAGCCCGGCAGGAGGAAGTTTTGCAGCATCTCGTTGGTGCGGCTGTTGGGCTGGATAAACGTCGGGTTGTCTTTGATGTGCTGAATCAGTCGGTCGGCGTACTTCGAGAGGCGGAAGAAGTAGCTCTCC
>DNFZ01000226.1 GCA_003486785.1 Clostridiales bacterium
AAAACCTCCCATGGATAGGTGGTTTCGGAAAACAGCTTCCACGCCAGCGTCGCGGTAAGATCGGCAAACATATCTTTATTTTTCATGCAATTATCCGTTCCTTTTTTCTTGCGCTCGCATCCTCGCATGATCAAATCATCTCAGCAAAACCGAGCAGCGCTCTATTGCTGGTTTTCTTGCGCGATGGAGCGAAAGCGCGTGTATTCGCCCTGCCAGAGCATCTTGACCGAACATGTGGCGCCGTGACGGTGCTTTGCGATGATAATCTGGCTGGTGTTGTCGCCCGTCTCATATTCCTGCGTATCGGGATATGCCGCGGGCCGGTAGAGCAGAATAACCATGTCCGCATCCTGTTCAATGGAGCCGCTCTCGCGCAGATCCGAGATGACCGGCCTGTGATCGGAGCGCGTGTCCGGGCCGCGGTTGAGCTGGCAGAGCAGTATAATCGGTACATTGAGCTCGCGCGCAAGCAGTTTGAGCTGGCGCGTCATGTCCGAGATCTCCTGCATACGGTTTCCGTCTTTGCGCGTGCTGCTGGCCTGCATGAGCTGCAGATAGTCGATCACGATCATATCCAGCCCCGCGCGCGCTGAGAGCCTGCGGCATTTGCTGCGGATCATCGGTACGCTCGCGCCGCTGGAATCGTCGATATAGATTTTCGCTCTGCTCATGGGGTCCATCACTTCCATCAGAGCGTTCATTTCGTTGTTGCCGATGAGACCCTCCTTGATGCGCTGGGAGTCCACCGAGGCCTCTGTACAAAGCATACGCATCACGAGCTGCTCCCGGCTCATTTCGAGGCTGAAAACCACCACCGTACGCGCATTGTGCACGGCTGCGTATTGTGCAATGTTCATGGCAAAGCTCGATTTGCCCATAGCGGGTCGGCTCGCCACGATGATCAGATCGCTCTTTTGAAAGCCGTTTGTCATGCGATCCAAATCGACAAAGCCACTCGGAACGCCCGTGATCTTGCCGCGCCGCTGGGCCAGCTCTCCGATGAGGTGATACGCTTCCGGTACGATCTGCTCCATGGGTAAGAGCGTGCCCTGCACCTTGCGCATGGAGATTTCATAGATGCGCTTTTCGGCTTGGTTGAGCGTGTCTTCCAGCTCTTTTTCGTCATCCATGCCGTCGCGCATGATCTCGCCGCCCGCGCGAATCAGCGCGCGCTGCGTGCTCTTGGTCTCCACGAGGCCAATGTAGTGCTGCACGTTTGCGGCCGTCGGCACAAACGTGACAAGGTCGGTGAGATACGTCATTCCGCCCGCCATGTCGAGCTTGTTGCGACGCTCCAGCTCGGCTATGAGTGTGACGAGGTCAACCGCGTTTCCGCCCGCGCGCACATCCCGCATAGCGGCGAAGATCGTCGCGTTTGCAGGGACGTAAAAGTCCTCCTCGCGCAGCTGCTCGAGGCTGATTTCCAGCGCGCCGGCGTCTATGAGCATGCTGCCGAGCACAGAGCGCTCCGCGTCGCTCACGTGCGGCAGGGTGGTTATGCTGCCGGTCGGATTGAATTCGTATTGTTCCATCGCTTGTTCCGCTCCGTTCGCTTTTGTGAGATATCGCCCATAGCCGGTTCACCCCGCGTGAAAAAGCACAGCGGGCGGGCAAAGGGTCAGCACTTTTCCACGACGACCTTAACCAGCGCGAACGTATTCTCATACAGACTCACACGGACGTTGTATTCGCCCAGCGCACGAATGGGCTCTGAAAGCGAAATTTTCTTTTTGTCGATCTCGATGTGTTTCTGCTCGGCAATCGCGGCGGCGACTTCTTTGCCGGTGATCGATCCAAAGAGATGGCCGTTTTCGCCCACTTTCGCCTGCACGGTGATGACGGCGCCTTCCAGCTGCTTAGCAAGCTCGCGCGCGGCGAGGCCCGCTTGAAATTTCTTATGCGCGGCGGCGCTCTTCTGAATATTCGCGGCGTTGACCGCCTGCGCGTCCGCCGGGGTCGCGAGCTTGCGCGGCAGGAGAAAATTTCGCGCGTAGCCATCCGAAACGTCCACTATCTCTCCTTTTTTGCCGGTTCCCTTAACATCCTGTTCCAATAATAGTTTCATAGCGTATGCAATACCTCCTGCGTATAGTTTTCGATCGCGGCGCGCACCAGCGCCTCCGCCTCTTCGAGATCCATTTGAATCAACTGCGCGCCCGCCATGGTCAGGTGTCCTCCGCCGCCAAGGCGTTCGCACACGATCTGAACATTCATATCTCCCAGCGAACGGCCGCTGACGCTGATATTTTCCCCATCGCGGCCTATGACAAATGCCGCCCCAATGCCCTTGATGCCGACGAGCTCATCCGCCGATTTTGCGGCGATGAGCGCCGCGTTTTTGATCTCTTCTCCCACGCTGGCCAGCGCTATGCCGCCGGGCATGATCTCCGCGCTGCGCACGGTGGTCGCCACGTCGCCAAAGCTCTCCATGTCGTCCTGAAACATCTGCTTGACCATGCTCGTCTCCGCGCCGTTCTTGCGCAGATACCCCGCGGCTTCAAAGGTGCGCGAACCGACGTTGAACGCGAAGTGCTTGGTGTCGATCGTGATGCCCGCAAGCAACGTGGCGCACACCAGGGCTGGTGGGCGGATGTTTGCGTCGAAATACTGCATCAGCTCTGTCACCAACTCGCTTGTGGAAGAGGCGCGCGCCTCCAAAAAATGCAGCGTTGGGCTCTCGATATGATCCGCGCCGCGCCTGTGATGGTCGATCACGACGACCCGGCCTGCCATCTCAAGAAGCTTGGGCGCAACCAGCGACCCGACGCGCTGGGTATCCACCACCACGAGAACGCTTGAAGGCCGCATGGCGCGCTCGGCATATTCCGGCGTAACAAGCATGCCGCCAAATGCGTGATTGTCGCGAATGAGCGCAAGCGCATGCTCGATCATGGTGTTTTGCTCGCCCAGCACGATATAGGCGCGGGATCCTGCGTGTCTTGCGCAGATTGCAACACCGAGCGCCGCGCCGATGCAGTCCATATCCGGCCTGCTGTGGCCGACGATGAAGACATCTCCCGAGTTGTCGAACAGCTGCCGCAGCGCCTTGCTAAAGAGGCGCATCTTCACGCGGCTCTGCATCGCTTCGAGTTGCCGCCCGCCGCCGTAAAACACATATCCGCCGCCCTTTTTGATGACGGCCTGATCGCCCCCGCGCCCAAGCGCAAGCTCCATGGCTTGGCGCGCGCTCTCCTCCGCGCGCGTGATGCGATCAGCAACTCCGACCGCTATCGAAAGCGAAACCGGCATGCTCGTGCCCGTATCGATTCCGTGCGCCTGCTCGAGCAGGGGAAATCGCGCCCGCTCTATCTGCGCGAGGTGCTGCGCTTCAAACACAACAAAATAGCGTCCGTTTTCATAGCGTCGATATACGCCCTCGATGTCCTTGACAAAATCCACCACCAGCCGCTCCAGCTCCGCAAAGACGCTCGCGCGGTGAAACTGCACGTCTGCTGAGAGCTCTTCAAAGTTGTCGATATAGATGAGCGCAACATATGGCATCTGTTCTTCAAAGAGGCGCTGATAGTGCGCGGCTTCCGTTCGGTCCATCCAATACTGAAAGAGCATCGCGCGCTGGTCGCTTTCGCGGTAAACGGGAACGCTCATAACTTGATAAACATTGCCTGCGCGCTCTATCGATCCTGCGACCAGCGGTGCGGAAAAATCGAAATTCGGCTGTGCGCGCAGAATATCCGGCTCGTCGAATATCTTCTGCATGCCTTCGTTACGCCAGACGATCTTGCCTTCCCGGTCGATCAAAGCGCAGGGAATCGAGACCTGATCGACAAGGCGGGATGCGATATTGGAATTTTCTCGAAACACATCGTCCATGCGCTTTTGCATCGAAGCATTGTTTCTGCGTTCCAGCAAGAGGCTTACGAAAAAAACGATGAGCGAGATTCCAAGGGAGACTGAAAAAACGAGAAACCGATAGGACGAATACCAGCCGGATGCGAAGATAGCAAGGCAGAGCAACCCAAGCAGTATACCAAGCGGCAGGAGAATGGATTTCGTTTTCTTCATTCTGGTTCACTTCCTTCGGGTTTGATTCCCGCACATGCGGCACAGATGCGCCTGCGCGGTGCTGCCCCAAATCTACTTTTTACGGTTGTCAATCGCCCGTTAAACCGCCTCAGGCGGCGGCGCGCTCCGCATGCGCTCCCGTAAACGGAAGATCAGATCGAAACAACCGAGCAGCATAAGCGCCGTGACCGCAAACTGCAACACGACGCCGATGCCGGTATAGGCCAGTGCACGACGCGTCGTTACATTCTTGCCGGATCGAACGATGAAAAAGTCTAACACGCACAGCCCTTGCAAAACCAGCGGCAGCGCGATCAAAATATTGGCTGTCACGGCAAAGCTATCGGCATACTCCCAACCTGTCCAGCTCAGCAGGAGGGAGCCAATGAGCATCACAAACAGCCCCAGCGTCATGCTGCGCGGCAGCCCCCAGTCGCGAAACGGCCGAATCGGAGAGATTGCAATCTGCGGATGCTTTCGGCAGAAAAGCCGGAAGAAGAGAAGATTGCTTAGCCCCAATATGCTAGAGAAAATGCACAGCACGCCGACAAAGAAGGTCGGTACGGCCTGCACCATCGCATCCATCGTAGAAAGCACCGTCTTTGCCACGTCAGCGTTGATCTGCGGCATCTCGGCAAGCGTCGCGCGGTAAAACTCGTTCATGGCGCCCATAGCGGCTTGCACATCCGCAAACGCGCCCCNNCAGGCCCGGCCAGAAACACACCCGCAAGCAGCTGTGCCGTATCGGTATTGCCCGCGCGCCGCGTCATGCGTGCATAGAGCAACACACTCGCCGTTACAGCCGCTCCCGTCAGCCCCGCGGCGACAACCGTCGGCATGAGCGAAAAGGCGGTTGCAGCGAAAGCTGCAAAAGGCAAAAGCATCCGTTGCGGCTTCGTCCTTGCGCCGGCAAACGCCCAGTAACCCGGCGCAAGCAGCAGCGCAACGGGCAGAACAGCAGCAAAAAATGCAAGGAGAACCGAAATGATCAGGGATAGCCAGCCGCGCATCCCGGCGTGGGGTAGTCGTTGGTTAGAACTTTCCATGACATCATTCTATCGTTCGGCGCACAAGAAATCAAGGCGCATGAAGCGTTGAGCGTGTCTATTTGTAAAGAATTCGCGTAACTCGCCGAAAGAAAGCCGGAAGCGCACCTCCGGCTCTAACGCGTCGGTTTTGCCGACACATGCTATTGTTCGCTTGTTCTCGCCGCGAGCGCGGCTTCGATGTCCCAGCTGCCCAGCGCGAGCTTGGCTAACAGCACGCGCTTGACGCTCTCATCGATGCGCGCCTGTGTCAATCGTCCGTCCGCGAGAGCGAGGTTTAGTGCCTCCAGGATCGCTTGTTGTTTGTCGCTCACCGCGCCGCAGATGATGATATCCCCGCCCGCGAGCAGGAAGCGCACCGCCGCATCGCCAACTTCGTATCGATTGGTCAACCCCGCCATGCGGAAGTCATCGCTGATGACCAGCCCGTCAAAGCCCATCTCGCCGCGCAGCAAATCCGTAACGATGGGCTTGCTCATGGTGGCGATATCCGTTGCGTCCAGCGCAGGGTAGAGTACATGCGCGATCATGATGGCATCCACGCCGGATTCTATCGCGCTTTGAAACGGAACCAGATCGTAGCTTTGCAGCGCTTCGAGCGATTTGCGCACCGTGGGGGTCACCGCGTGGGAGTCCTCGTTTGTGCCGCCGTGCCCCGGAAAGTGCTTCGCAGCGGAGAGGCATCCACCCGCGTGAAGGCCATCGATGATCGCACTGCCGATGGCCGCTGTTATACCCGCGTCCTCGGAGATGATCCTCGTCTCAAGAAATGTATCCATTGGATTTTCGGAAACGTCCAGCACCGGGGCAAGATCCAGATTGATTCCGACGCTTACAAGCTTTGCGCCGATGGTTTCAAACTGCTCCTTGGCGTAGTCCGCGTCCCTCCGCCGTCCAAGAGAACGGGCGGACACCGGCTGCGGCCTCCATCGAAACCGCACCACGCTGCCGCCTTCCACATCGATGCCGATGAGCGGCGGAATATCGGTGTTCCCTACGCTAGCAACCTTTGCCGTGAGGTTCTTGGTTTGGCCGAATCCGCCGTCGCTGTTCGTGCTTTTGATATTCGGCCCGTAGAGAATTGCATTGCCAACCTCGTAGCTGTTCCAGAGATCGCGAAAAGGGTTCTGAACATCCGTTGTGCCGGAGAAGCCGAACATGACCAGCTGCCCTGTTTTCTCGCGCTCGCTCATGGTCGCCATGTATCGCTCTACCCACTCCTCCGCCGTTACAGGCGCTAGCGCTTGCGTCGGGGTTGGCGACGCTGTCGGTGTGAGTTCCGGCGAAGGTGTTGGATCGGCGGCTTCCGGCGTTGCAAGCTGCTCGTCCGGTATCGCGCGCCAAACATCGTATCTCAGCGCGGGGATGATGCCAAACAGTACGCCGGCGCTCAAGCCAAGCAACAGCGCGAGCACAAGCAAGACAAGCAGTATTTTTTTAAACGCGTTTCCGAACAATAGCGTTCTCCGTTTCCTGTAAATGCGATAGATCGACAGCGCCGAAGCGGATCTTTTGTCTGCGCGCGTCTGTGGCGACTCCGGAAAGGCAAACAAAAAGGATCCCGCTCATCTGCGCGATTTTGCTCATTATACCCTGTTTCATGCAAAAAAGTAACCCTCCCGTTTTCGATCACACATTCGGCTTGTCATCCTCCGGCGCGCGTACTACAATACACATAGATCAACCCGTGCTTTCGGGTTGAAATCTCTTCTTGTCAGGAGCGAACATGGAAAAACTTGCCAACAGCGCCGCAGCAAGCGCAGTCTCCGGCGCGCAAACAATGCCGGTGTTTTCTCAGATCGTCTATCAGCGTCCGGATATGGCTGCGCTGAAAAAGAGGCTCAAAGCGCATCTTCGCGCACTAAAAACGGCAGACACCTATGAAAAAGCGCGCGCAGCCTATCTCGCTTCGCAAGAGGAGACCGGACATATAGAGACGCGCTATGTGGTTGCAAGCATTCGCAACACGCTCGACACCTCGGACAAGTTTTACGACGGGGAGATGCAGTTTTTCAATCGAGCGGTGGCGCAGCTGATGCCCCTGAGCAAAGCCTTTACCGAGGCGCTGCTGCGCTCGCCGTTTCGCGCGCAGTTTGAGGCGGAATACGGCAGGCAGCTCTTCACCCTCGCCGAGATCGATCAAAAAACGCAGAGCATTCGGATCGTTCCCGACCTGATCTTGCAGGGCAATCTGGAAAATGCATATAAGAAGACTACCGCCGCCTGCAAGACCTCTTTCCGCGGGCAGGAGGTCAATTTCTACGGCCTGCTCAAGCATATGGAAAGCCCCGACCGCGCCGAGCGAAAGGAAGCCTATCTTGCATGGGCCCGGCTCTACGAGGGCATCTCCGAGAAGCTTGACCGGCAGTATGACAAGCTCATCCGCGTTCGCGTGCGCATGGCAAAAAAGCTTGGATTGCCGGATTATACCGCGCTTGGCTATCTCGGCATGCACCGCGCGGACTACGGCCCGGAGGAGGTTAAACGCTTTCGCGAGCAGGTGCGCGCCGTCATCGTCCCCGCTGTTGCAAAGCTCAGGCAGGCGCAGGCGGAGCGGCTCGGTGTGGACAAGCTCAAATATTACGACGAAACCTGCCTCTTCCCGGACGGAAACGCCGACCCGATCGGCGGCGAGAGCACGCTGCTGCCGGTGGCAAAGCGCATGTATCGCGAGATCTCTCCAGAGACGGGCGCGTTTTTCGACTTTTTGTCGACGCATGGCCTGTTTGATCTGGAAACCCGCCCCGGCAAGCATTTAGGCGGCTATTGCACGTATCTTTACGACTACAAAGCGCCGTTCATCTTCTCGAATTTCAACGGCACCGCCGCGGATGTCAACGTGCTCAC
>DNFZ01000025.1 GCA_003486785.1 Clostridiales bacterium
TCGTCGCTTTTCTGTCATCATACCATCAGTTCATGGCAAAAGAAATACGTATCTGTTCGAATATGCATATACGAGACTCATTTTACACGCAGTTAACGAACCCAATTTCCATTTCGTACAGCAAAAGCGCGTTGCAAAGCATCCCCGTCTGCTCGCTGCTTGAATCGAAACCAGACCGGGCGGACGCGTCTCTGCCAAATAAGAAGTCATGATCCAAATCACCCTTCTTAGCACCAAAAACAACGCCATTGTGGTATAATGCATCCAATATCGCGCCAAAACACGGCGCAGACTGCAAAAAACCGGGGTTCATTCATGCAAAACCTTCTTCTCGCCTTCTCAGTCGTCGCGCCGCTGATGGTCTATATGCTTGTCGGCGCGGCGCTTCGCAAAGCCAATGTAGTGGATGCGAGCGTTCTGCGCGGCGCAAACAGCATTATTTTTTACGTAACCCTGCCGTTGATGTGCTATCGCGCGGTCGCCTCAAGCGATCTGGCCGCCATGTTTGATACGCCGTTTCTGCTGTATATGGCGCTCGGCATTCTCATAATCTTTACGCTCACCGCACTGCTGGTTCCCGTGTTTTGCAAGGAGAATCGTCGACGCGGCGTGATGATGCTGAGCATCTTCCGCTCAAACGACGCAATCTTCGGCCTTCCGGTGGCCGCCGCGCTCCTTGGCGAAAACAACCTTGGCTTGATGTCCATCGGCATCTCTCTATGCATTCCATTGTATAGCATTCTCTCCGTCGCAGCGATGGAACATTACCGCGGCGAACGGATTCGCTTCGGTCAGCTTCTGCTGCGCTTGCTGAGAAACCCCATTGTCATCGGCTGTGTTGCCGGCTTCGCGGTCAATCTGCTAAACATTGAGCTGCCCGCCATACTCCAAAAACCCATCGACGGGCTGGCTGCCGTAACCTCGCCGCTGGCCTTCGTGCTCATGGGCGGTACGATCTCATTTGCTGCGGTGCGGCGAAATCGCGCAGCGATCACGGTTGTTTCGCTGCTTCGGCTTCTGATCGTCCCGTTGGTGGTCGTGGGTTCATTTTTATTGCTTGGCTTTCGGGGCGAGTTTATCGTGGTGACGCTGATCATCTTCGGCGCGCCGGTCGCGATGGTAACCTACAACATGGCGGTCACCATGGCGGCGGATGACGAGCTGGCGGGCACGCTGGTCGCCGTCACCAGCGTACTCTCGATCGTCACCATGTTTTTCTTCATCTTCGCGCTCAAGGAGTTTGCGTTTATTTAAACCTGCATGTTCACCCTATACTCTCGTATAAAAATTGGAGAAGTCTATGACAAAGCGTTTGTATGATTTAGACAGCCATCAAGTTTCGACCGAATCAACCGTCCTCTCCTGCCTCCCCGCTGGAGACGGGTTTGACGTCGTGCTCGACCAGACCGTGTTCTTCCCCGAAGGCGGCGGGCAGCCTTGCGACATCGGCACGCTCGGCGGGGCAAGCGTGCTCCATGTGCGCGAGGAGGCGGGCGAAATCATCCATCGCGTTGATCGCGCGCTTGCAGCCGGCAGCGTCGTCCCGGGAGAGATCGACTGGGCGCGCCGCTTTGACCTCATGCAGCAGCACACGGGCGAGCATCTGCTCTCGTTTTCGTTTTACGAGCTCTTCGGAGCAAGCAACGTCGGCTTTCATCTGGCGCTGGACTATGCAACCATCGACTTTGACAAGCCTGTCTCGCGCGAAGAGATGCGACAGGCGGAACTGCTCGCAAACCGATTCGTTTGGAGAAATCTGCCCGTGCGGGCGACACTGTATGAAACCGAGGAATCCATTGCCGCGCTGCCGCTGCGCAAGCACGCGGACGGGCTCACGCCGCCGATCCGAATCGTTGCAATCGAAGGCGCGGATCTGTGCACCTGCTGCGCGCCGCATTGCTATACGACAGGCGAGATCGGCTCTGTATTTATCGCGGACGCGAGCAGCTATAAGGGCGGCACGCGCATCACGTTTATCTGCGGCGAACGGGCGCTTGCACTTCACCGCGCGCAGCATGACGATCTGGACGCCATCGCGCGGCGGTTCTCCTGCCAACGCGAAGCCGCGCTCGATGCGGTGAAAAAGCTATCGGACGACTACGGTGCGCTCAAAAAAAGCGAGCGGGAGCTGGCAAAGGCGCTCAACGGCTACATGGCGGCGGAGTTTGCAGCGTCGGCCTCTCCGGCAGGAAGATTTCGCGTGGTAGCGCAGCTGCTCGCCGGCATGGATGCCGCGCGGCTCAAGGATCTCGCGCAAACTGTTTCGGCCGATAAGACCATCGCGCTTCTGGCAAGCGCGGGCGGAGAGCGGCTCTCCTATGTGCTCTCCTGCGGTGCGGGGTTTCCGCTGGATGTCTCCGAGCTCATGCCCGCGGTCAACGGCGCATTCGGCGGCAAAGGCGGCGGCAGAGGCACGCTCGCGCAGGGCACGGCGCCGTCCGTTGTTGGCGCAAAAGAGGCGCTTGAGCAAGTGAAAACCTATTTCATAAAACGCTTGAGCGACCAGAAATAAGACAAACAAAGTTCCGCGCAACAAAAATGCCCGCTTTTGCAGCAGGCATTTTTTGTTTGGTTACGCGATGTGCTTTACAGCCCTTTGAGCAACGTTCCGAGGAACAGCAGCACGTATGCCGCTGTCATCACCCAGAAGTCATATTGCTTAATGAAGCTGCCTACGACGGGAATGCCGGTATATCTGCTCACGATCGCCAGCACGGCGAGGATCAGCGCGAGCAGCCAGACGATGAATTTCGGTGCACTCAGTCTCATGATGAAGATACCTCCCTGTTGAATGTAATTGGATTGTAGCACGCGCACGGCGTTTCTTCCGCGAGTTTGTCACATAGTGACCTTATTTTGCATCGAAATGTATCATTTGATCGCTTTTGCAGGGATGTAAAAGACCGTCTTCCGGAGAAGACAGCCCTTTGATGCAGCGTTATAGCGATTTGACAAAGCAGCGGCGGCGCTTGTGCTGCACGCCCTTGAATCGCTCCCATTGCGCAAGGATGTTGTCGTTGATCTCGAGCATCGGCCCCGTCTCGGCATAGCGCACGCCCGCTTTGATGAGCTTGTGCTGCATGTCGTCGAGTATGATGGCGTTGACGCCCTGTCCCTGCAGATCCGGCCGCACCGCGATGAGCAGCAGGTCGACCGTATCGTTTTTGCCCTTAAGCGCTTTGAGCAGATGGATCCATCCGAACGGAACCGTCCTGCCCTTCATCTTTTGCATGGCTCTGTCCAGACGGGGGCAGCAGATGCCAAACGCGACCATCTCGCCTTCATCCGTGTAGATAAACGATGTCGTGCGTTTGCTGACCATCGGCCGAAACTCGCTGACGTATTTGGCAATCTGCGCATCTGTCAGCGGAATCATCCCAAAGAGAGTATACGCCCGGTTGTAGAGCAGGAACATGTCGTTGATCAGCTCTTTGAGCGGTTTATCGCCCATGTTCACTACATGCAGTTTTTTGCGCTTCTTGACATAGTCTGAAACGCGTGTGAGCGACTCGATCGGTTCGGTCGGGAGTGTGAGGTGCATCTCGATCCAGTCCACCTGCTTGCCGTAGCC
>DNFZ01000212.1 GCA_003486785.1 Clostridiales bacterium
TCAATAACAAAAGCCGGAACAATAACAACTGTAACGAAACCGATTTAAGTAAGAAAGAGGAAGGGATTATGGCAACCGCAAAAGAACTCAGAAAGAACGTTTCCGCCGAGGTGAAGGCGGAGCGCGCGCGCAGAAAAGAAAGAACAAGAGAAATCCGCGCTCTACCGGCAACGGAGCGAGCTGCGGCAAAAGCCGCCGACCAGCGCGCGAAGAAAGAAGCGAAGCAGGCACGCAAACTGGCCATCCGCACGATGGCAAAGGACGATAAGCGCGCAGCCAAGCGGCACGACAAGCTTTTTAAGCGTATCTGGAAACGACCGCGCCGTATCATCACTTGGGCGATCGTACTTTGCCTGCTGGGACTGGGGATCTACAGCATCGCACCGTATGCCGGCGACTATATGAGCCTTATGGGGCTGAAGATCGTCTCGGAAACGCCAGAGGGTGATGCAGCGCGCGCAAACGGGGCGGTCATTGCGGAGGAGTTATCGGATGAAGGCATCGTGCTCCTGAAAAACGCGGACGGGCCTCTGCCGCTCATAGACGGAAAGATCAACGTGTTTGGCTATGCCGCATATAACATCCGTTACGGCGGCAGCGGCTCCGGCGGAGCGGACGCCTCTAGCGCGATCGACCTGTTCACGGGGTTGAAGAACGCCGGCGTTTCTTTCAATGAAACGTTGGATGCCTTCTACCGTGCGCAGGAAGATCTTTCGCAAAAAGGCAGTTCCAACGGACTCATCAGCGTCATCGTGACAATGATTGGCAAGAAGGCGACGGATGAACCCGCGATTGATTATCTCACGGACGACGTGATCGCGCAGGCGAAGGAGTATTCCAATACGGCGTTGGTTGTCATCGGAAGCGACGGCGTTGAGGCAACCGATTTCACGCAGGACGCGCTGGCGCTTACGAAAAACCGCACCGATCTCTTTGACAAGATTTGTGCGAATTTTGAGAACGTGATCGTCGTTGTCAACGCAGGCAATGCAATGGAGCTCGGCTTCCTTGAACAGTATCCGTCCATCAAGGCTGCGCTCTGGATTGGAACACCCGGCCCCAAGGGGTGCAACTCGCTCGGCAACATCCTTGCGGGCGCGGTCAATCCCTCCGGTCGCCTGACGGACACCTATGCCTACGACGCAGGCAGCAGCCCGGCAAGCGTCAACTTTGGCGATTACAAATACGACAACATCAAAGGTATGTCGTTTATCAATTACAACGAAGGCATCTATGTTGGCTATCGCTACTATGAAACCCGCTATCAGGGGGACGAGGAAGGCTATAAGGCTGCGGTGCAGTTCCCGTTTGGATACGGTTTGAGCTATACGGCGTTCGATTGGAAGGTCTCCGATTTTACGTATGAAGATACGTCGGTCAATGTGAGCGTTGCTGTGACGAATACGGGGGATATGGCAGGCAAGGATGTCGTGGAGGTCTATTTCTCCGCGCCGTATCAAGCGGACGGCATCGAAAAATCCGCCATAGAGCTCGCCGGATATGCAAAGACCAATCTGCTTGCCCCGGGCGAGAGCCAGACCGTGACGGTCACCTTCCCGCTCAGAGACCTGTCCTCCTACGACATGACCAAGGAGCAGGCCTACGTGCTGGATGCGGGCGATTACGCCATCAAGGTCGGCAGAAACGTACATGACATCGTGGACGAAAAGACACTGACCGTGCCGGAAACCGTCGTTTATAAAACGGACGACACGACCGGAACGCAGATTGAAAACCTGTTTGGTTATGGTGACGGCGGGCTGACTTACCTCAGCCGCAACGACTGGGCCGGCACCTACCCCAACAATGACAGCCTCAGCCACACTGCGCCCCAGGCCGTTCTGGACGGCGCGGCTGCGCAAAAGCCCGCCGTGGACAACTCCGCTGTTCCGGTGACGGGTGCGGAGAACGGAATCCAACTTGCCGACTTGAAGGGGCTCGACTATGACGACCCGAAGTGGCAGGCGTATCTGGAACAGTTTACGGTTGATGAACTGAAGGAAGTCTTCGTCAACGCAGCGTACCGCACAGTGCCAGTGGAGCGGCTCGGCCTTCCGCAGACGATTCTGCTGGATGGCCCCGCCGGCCTGAACTCGCTCTTTAGCAAGGTGAGCGCCATGTCGTATCCCACGGAGGTCGTTATCGCTTCAACCTGGAATGATGAGCTAACCTATCGTTTCGGCGAGGCGGTCGGCGCTGAAGCCAATGCGTACGGTGTGAGCGTCTGGTATGCACCCGCCATGAACCTGCACCGCACACCGCAGGGTGGCAGAAACTTTGAGTATTTCTCGGAGGACCCGCTACTTTCCGGCAAGATTTCAGCGGGTATGGTCAGCGGAGCGCAGAGTAAGCATGTTCTTGTAACCATCAAACACTTCTTGCTCAACGACCAGGAAACCAATGCGCGCTCCGGCATCTATGTCTGGGCGAATGAACAGGCGATTCGTGAACTCTATCTGCGTCCGTTTGAAATCGCCGTGAAGGAAGGCAAAGCGTCAGGCGCGATGTCCAGCTTTGTACACATCGGCTACAAGTGGTGCGGCGGCAATCCGGAACTTCTGGAAAACGTGCTACGCGGCGAATGGGGCTTCCAGGGATTTGTGACCACGGATGCGGTGCTGGGTAAGTTTATGGATGCAAACCTTGCGCTGCATTATGGCAACGATCTGATGCTTGCCGTTATGCCGACGAACAACCGCCGCTACCTGAACGAACTCTATGCCGAGGACCCCGCCAGTGTGACGAAGGGGTTGCAGGCGTGTATACATAACTTCTGTTTCGCACTGGTCAACGGAACAGACCTATCCTGAGTATGGCGGACAACAGAATCCATATGGAGAACAAGCAACTAGAATATCACGATTTGATCGAGAAGATGACGCTGGAGGAGAAAACATCCCTGCTCTCCGGCCAGAACTTCTGGAATACCAAGCCGGTTATCCGGCTTGGTATTCCATCCATCATGCTCACTGACGGTCCGCACGGTCTGCGCAAACAAGGCGGTAAAGCTGATCATCTTGGCCTGAACAAGAGCATACCTGCGACTTGCTTTCCAACCGCTTCCGCACTGGCGAACAGTTGGGATGCGGAACTGCTGGAGTATATCGGCACTTGCCTCGGCGAGGAAGCTGCGGCGGAGGGCATAAATGTGCTGCTGGGGCCAGCGCTGAATATCAAAAGAAACCCGCTCTGTGGCAGAAACTTTGAGTATTTTTCGGAAGACCCTTTCCTTTCCGGCAAACTTGCGGCGGCGATGATCCGCGGGATTCAATCGCAGGGCGTTTCTGCCTGCCCGAAACACTTCGCCGTGAACAGCCAGGAGATACGGCGCATGGTAATCGACGAGGTCGCGGACGAACGGGCACTGCGGGAAATCTATCTGGAAGGATTCCGCTATGCGGTGCTTGAAGGCAAGCCGATGACCTTGATGAGCTCCTATAACCGCGTCAACGGTGTCTACGCCAACGAAAACGAGCATCTCTTGCAGGATATTCTCTATGGTGAGTGGAAATTTGACGGCGTAGTAGTGACCGACTGGGGCGGCGAAAACGACCGCGTTTCGGGGTTGGCTGCTGGAAATCAACTGGAGATGCCATTTAGCGGCGGCGAAACAGACCGGGAAGTATTGGAAGCCGTCCGCGCGGGTAAACTCTCTGAGGTGCTGCTCGACGAGCGAATAGACAGCCTGCTTCGCCTGATCTTTCAGACAAAGCGTGAATCGCAAGTGCTCAAACCCGAACTGAAACAAAAACACCACGAGGCTGCGCGGGAAGCTGCGCGCAGGTCCGCCGTACTCGTGAAAAACGAGAAAGGACTGCTTCCGCTTGCGGCGCACACGCGCGTCGCCGTGATCGGTGATTTCGCAAAGATACCGCGCTTTCAGGGCGCTGGCAGCTCGCTGATCGTTCCGACACAGCTCGACAGCGCGTTGTACGCGCTGATGCAAACAGAACTCAACATCGTCGGCTATGAATCGGGGTTTCGCCGCAGGGGCGGCAAGAGCACCGCAAAGCAGCACCGCGCTGTCGCGCTCGCAGCGCGTGCAGATGTTGCGCTCGTTTTCATAGGCCTTGACGAAGGGAGCGAAGCGGAAGGAATCGACCGAACGCACCTGCGCCTGCCAGAAAATCAGATCGAATTGCTCAATGCCCTGCGCCCGGCCTGCGGTAAAATCGTTGCGATCTTCTCCGGTGGCGCGCCGGTGGAACCGCACTGGGCAGCGGATGTTGACGCGGCGCTGCTTGGATACCTTGGAGGGCAGGCGGGCGGCGGCGCGATTGCTGACCTCGTGTGCGGAAAGGCTGCACCAAGCGGCAAACTTGCGGAGACATACCCAAACGCATATGCAGATGTGCCCAGTGCGCGTGATTACCCCGGAAAAGAACTGACCGCGGAGCATCGGGAGAGCATCTTCGTCGGCTATCGGTATTATGATACGGCGCAAGAAAGTGTCGCGTGGCCGTTTGGATTCGGGCTGACCTACACGACGTTTGCATATGAAGACATCGCCTTCGAAGACGGAGAAGTGCAAGTTACGATTCGGAACACGGGAACGCGAGCGGGCGAAGAGATCGCGCAGCTCTACATCTCAAAAC
>DNFZ01000076.1 GCA_003486785.1 Clostridiales bacterium
TGAGCTGGACGCATTACGGAGAGGAATGCAACGCTTCCTCGCTCTACTGTGAAAAGGGCACACTCAAGCTCTATCACGACCCGCGCTATTCGCTTCAGGTGGTTTATGCGGACGGAACGAGGGCAAACTACGAGCTGGACCGCATCCAGACCAACGAAGATAAGCAGCAGCGCAGCAGCGGCGTGATCGACCTTTTTGTCGAGAGCATCCTCACGGGCAAAAAGACTGTGCTGGACGCGGCGGACATCGTCTACTCCATGCGCGTGGTGTTCGCCTGCCTCGAGTCTGCCGAATCCGGCAGAATTGTAGAGCTGTAAACGGCATTTGATTTGAACGATCGGATACACCCCAAATTCTATTGGTAATAACCAAATCATTGGTTGTTATAAATCAAAAAAGGAGAGAAATCATGAAAAAACTTCTCGCGATTCTCATGTGCGCCATGATGCTGATTGGCGCTGCAGCATGCGCAAGCGCGCCTGCTCCGGCTGCGCAAACCGCGGCAGAACAGCCCGCAGCCCCCGCGGCGGCAGCGCAGGACGCCGGTGGCACCATCTACGTGCTCGGCCCCACGCCGGATCACGGCTGGACCGCACAGGCAGGCACCTATGCCGACAGGAAGGTCGCCGAAATCAACGCTGAAGGTATGTATAAGGGCGTCTACATGGCTGCGTCCACCGGTGAAGAGCAGGTAGACCAGGTGCAGACCATTCTCGCAAACGGCGATGCGGTCGGCGTGGTGTTCTTCGCGCTGGAAGACTCCGCAAAAGCGGGACAGGAAGCTTTGATCGCGGCGGGCGTACCGTTCATCTCGTTCGACCGTATCATCGAAGGCCCGGACAAATACTCCATCCTCAACGCCTCCGGTGACAACTGGCAGTGCGGCGCCGGTATTGCATACTGGCTGCAGAAGAACGGCATGGCGCCCGGCGCAACGCTCGTCACCCTTATCGGCGATAACGGCACCGTCTGCTCCCGTCGTCAGGAAGGTTTCGAGCAGTTCCTCCGCGGCGAAATCGAGTATTACGACAAGGACAAGGACGCATCCTACACGACCACACAGGTTTGGACCCAGGACGAGATCAACGCGCTGACGGCCGACTATAAGACGGTTTGCAACTGGAGCGCGGACGGCGCGTATCAGTATCTTGAGCAGAAACTGCCGGAGATCGTCGCCAAGGCGAAGACCACGGGCGGCAACCTGTTCATCTACTCGATGGACGACGAGATGACCTTCGGTCTGATGAACCTGCTTGAAGCGAACGCCATTGACGAAGCGACCAAGGCCGACTTCGCGGCGCTGAACGTCTATACCTCCGCTATCGGCGGCATGGCCGAGCTCTATGCGGTCATCGACGGCACCTCTTCGCAGGCGGCCACGGCGCAGACGTATTTCGACGGCCTCATGTCCGTCTACTTCTCGCCGAAGATGTTTGACAACGTCATCGGTTATATGCTCGACTATCTCTCCGGCAACTGGACGTATGCCATCGGCGATGGCAAGTACGAACCGGTTTGGATCGTGGACGCGGACAACGTTGCCAATTACGAAGGCTTCACGGGCCATTGATCCTGAGGCACAAGTGAAAAACGCCTGACGCTTGCGGGCTAGGCCGCGCGCCGACGTAACACGACAGGACTGCGCGTACGGATGCAGGCACCCCCTGCATCCGTACGCGAATGTAATACCGCTAAAAAATCGGATCGGCGCATAAAACGCTCTTTCCGCAAGCAAGCGTTGCTATTATACTGGTGGATAGAAGCAAATCAAATGTTCATGGCGAACAATCGAAAATCTTGACCAATCACCTCACAAAAACGAGGAGAACGGGGACACAAACTATGGCAATCCTTGAAATGCAGCACATTTCAAAGGCGTTTGGCGGCGTCATCGCGCTCTCGGACGTTCACCTCGCGGTGGAAGCGGGGGAGATTCATGCGCTGCTCGGCGAAAACGGCGCGGGAAAATCCACNNAATCCACGCTGATGAACATCCTCACGGGCGTCATCCCGGCGGACGCCGGAGAGATCCTGTTTGACGGCAAGCGCTATCCGAACCCGACCATCTCCATCATGGAGCGGGCTGGCATCGCGTTTGTCCATCAGGAAGTAAACGTCGTCAACGATCTATGCGTGTTTGAAAACATCTTTTTAAACCGCGAACGAAAGACCGGCTTCGGCCTGTTGAACCGAAAGCAGATGATTCGGGAGGCGGAGCGCCTCTTTGAAAGGCTCGGCGTCGAGATCGATCCATGCGCTATGGTATCTGAGCTCAAGACAAGCCAAAAGCAGCTTCTGGAGATCAGCCGCGCGCTGCACGCCAACGCAAAACTTTTGATTCTCGACGAGCCGACCACGGCGCTGAGCACGCAGGAGGTCGAGCATCTGTTTGGAATCCTTCGAAAACTGAAAACACAGGGCCATGCCTTTATCTTTATATCGCACAAAATGCCGGAGATTTTCGAGGTTGCGGATCGCTATACGGTGCTGCGCAACGGAATGTTTATCTCCGCGGGATGCATCGCGGACACCACGCCGCACCGAATCGCAACGGACATGGTGGGCGAGCAATACCTCGATAAGGACTATTACGTGTCGCGCGCGCTTGGAGAGACGATTGTGGAGCTGCGCAACGTGACCGGACACGGCTTTTCGGATGTGAGCCTTGAGATCAAAAAAGGCGAGATCGTCGCTTTTACCGGCCTAGCCGGATGCGGCGCTAGCGAAGTGATGCAGACTATGTTTGGCGTGCTTGCGTTTGAAGGCGGCTCCATTCGCGTGGAAGGCAAGTCTCTTCGCGGCGGCATCCCGCACTTCATGAAGAGCAAGCTGGCCATGCTGCCCAGTAACCGCAAGGAAAACTCGGTAGTCCCCGATATGGACATACTCGATAATATCTGCATTGCAGAACACGCCTTGTCGAAAAACCGGCAGATGATTAGGAAAAAACGCGAACTGAGCCGATACGACGAGATGAAGCAGCTGCTTTGGATCAAAGCGGAGTCTCCGAAAAACTCCATCCTATCGCTTTCCGGCGGGAATCAGCAAAAGGTGTTTCTTGCGCGCTGGCTCAACACGAAGGCGGACGTGCTACTGCTCGACAACCCCACGCAGGGCGTTGATGTCGGCGCAAAGGCTGAGATCTACCGTCTGATTCTGGAGTTTGCCGCGCGCGGGATGACGGTGGTCATCAATACGCTGGAGATTCCCGAGATCAAGAAAGTATCCGACCGCTGTGTCGTTTTCTTTGAAGGGCGCGTAACAAAGGTGTTTCATCACGACGAGATCAACGAGCATGACGTCATGCTGTATGCGACCAACGCGATCAATACACGAGGAGGAGCCAACCATGCGAGCTAACAAAAACGGTTTCGCCGGAATCGGATCATTCATTGCAAAGGCCTGGAAGCGCTATAGTTTCATCTTCGTCTTTGCCATCATACTGCTCGTGTATTCGTTTACCATTGAAGCAAACGGAAACGCATTCAAATGGGGGCATATCACGGCCATCCTCGCGAGCCAGAATACCGTCATCGTGGGAACCATGGCGCTGGGCATGGCGCTGGTCATCATCACGGGTCAGATCGATCTTTCGGTCGGCTCCGCGCTGGTGCTCTGCAGCGGGGTCTCCATCATGGCGTTTAACCTGACAAACAGCGTCATCATCACGCTGCTTGCCGCCATTGCGGCGGGCGCGCTTTGCGGACTCATCAACGGTGTGCTCGCGGGCTACGCCAAGATGCCGCCGTTTATCGTCACCCTTGGCACCATGCTGATCTATCGCTCTTTGACGCTCTCGGTCGTGCGGCAGATCAGCCCCGAAATTACCGGCTCGTCAAGCAGCCAGTTTGCCCTGCTTAGCAGCAACAGCGCGTATGACTTTTTGCGCATGAAGTTTGGCACCGGCAGCGTACCGGGGGTCTCGATTCCGTATATCACGTTTATCTTCGTTGTTGCAATGCTTGTGGTGCTGCTCATCTCGCGGCGCACCAAATATGGCAAGAGTGTCTATGCGGTCGGCAGCAACGAAAAAGCAGCCTTCCTCGCGGGCATAAAGGTGCAGGGCGTCAAGGTCTCGGTGTTTGTCATCACGGGCGTGCTCGTTGGCATCGCGGCGTTTGTGCAGGCCTGCAAGATCGGAAACGTTACGCCCGCTTCCTCCGGAAAAAGCTATGAGATGTACGCAATAGCCGCGGTCGTGCTCGGCGGCGTGAGCATGAGCGGCGGGCGCGGCAACCTGCTGGGCGTTTTCTTCGGCGCGCTCTCGTATACGACGATCAACTTCATCATCGTCTCGATTCCGCAGCTCACGACGGACATTCAGGATACATTCCAGGGGCTTGTGCTCATCGCGGTCATCCTGATTCAAACCGTAGGCCCGGTGATCAAGGAGCGCTTCATCGAGGCGCGCAAGCGTCGCCTTTCCCGCAGACAGGCGCGAGAGGAGCTGGCGGAGCGCAAAGCCTGACGCGCCACCCCGTAAAAAAACGACCCGCGTTGCGCTTGCTTGCCGACGCGGGTCTTGTGATAAGATGGGTTGACGTTGTTTATAATAGCGTTCGATAGTACAACCCTGTGGTATGCGGCTCGTCGGTTTTTTCTCCGGCAGCGAAGCGCTCGGTTATGGCTAAAATCTCTTGCGGTGTTTCGCGCGTGAAATAGAGAATTTGGTGGTCCAGCCCGCGCACGTTTCGCCCTGCGATGTCCAGCGGTACGCTGTTGAGCAACGCGACGGTGCGATAGTGATCGCACTCCACCGCAAAGCGCACATCCATGCGATCGGTGAGATCTCCGCGCTGCCCGCATGCGGCGCATCCGAGGGAAGCCTTGATCGGGCAGTTGCGCAGCTGCATCAGCGGCAAATACCCATAGGAAACGATGCCGCGCGGCAGTGTGCCGCCGAGGGACTTGATGGCATTCATCGAGAGCTCGAAAGAGAGCGTGAGACTGCTCAGGCCCTGTGCTTGGAAAAACCGCAAGGCTTCCGTGTTGGCGCAGTTTAACCCATAGCCGCCGCGCACGGCAAGCCCGAGACGCTTGCCAAGCGCGATGCCGTAGACATTGTTTGCCCAGACGGCGGAAAGGCCGGCTTTTGCGAGCATTTCCAGATGCGCGCCAAACGCGGGCTCGCTCTCGGGAAAGAGGACGCTCGGCAGCTGGGCAATCAGTTTATCGCCGAGCCGGGCAACAAGTTTCTCGTCGATCTCCTCCGCGGGTAGCAAAACCTTCTCAAACGAGTCCGCGCTGGCAATCTGCTCTTTTTCATAAAACCTTGCCCAGAGCGCGGGTTTCTCCAGCTTGGATTGGTACCGTTCAGGTGCCGTAAGCGCAAAATCGTGTCTCTGATGCGGCTGCAGTTTCCCGCGCAGCTCCAGCAGCTCCTCCAGCGCTTCCCGGCGCATGGCGTTGAGCGCGGAGGCGGGGAGCGTGAAGCCGTCGGATATCTTAGCTGCAAACGAGCGCACAAAAAACGGCGTTCCGCCCGTCTTCTCCAGATGCTTTTTCGCGTTCTCCTCATCCAGCGCGCGGTGGATCGCGCGCTCCGGCGCTGCGCTTTGCGCGGTAACCTCGCGCGTTCCGTCGCTTACGGTGAGTGTCGCCGTGCTTTCATCAAGCGAAAACCGTAGATCGACCGGCACAAGCGGCGTTTCGTTGCGATACAGTGACGAGAGCGAATGCAGAACGCCCTCCGCGCCGGCAACATCCTCCTTTGTGCGGATGCCGAACATCTGTCCATCGCGCGCGGCCCTGAGGTAGCCATCTGTAAAGCCGCTGCGGGAGAAAACCGCGCGGAGAGATTCCGCGTCGTAGGGCTTGTCGGCGAGCGCAAGCTTGCAGGCGGCGGTGGCTGCGGCGACGTATTCGGGCCGCTTCATACGCCCTTCGATCTTAAAAGAGCTTACGCCGACAGACGCCAATTCTCTTATGTGCGATAGCAGGGACATATCCTTGAGCGAGAGCGCATAGGGGTGATCCCCGCTCTTCCAGTTCAGGCGGCAGGGCTGCGCGCAGAGCCCGCGGTTGCCGCTTCTGCCGCCGAGCATGGCGGAGAGATAGCACGCGCCGGAGACGCTCACACAATGCGCGCCGTGAATGAACGCTTCTTTTTGGATTGAGACAGAGGCGCATATGGCCGCGATCTCGTCCAGCGACAACTCGCGCGCAAGCACGATGCCGTGAAACCCCGCGTCTTCAAAGAAACGCGCGCCGTCGATGTTATGCACCGCTGTCTGTGTGGAGGCGAAGCGCTTGAGGGTGGGATAGCGTTTTTCAAACAGACGCAGCGTCGCCAGATCCTGAAGAATTACCGCGTCCGCGCCGGCTTGCGCGATGCGATCTGCCGCTTCCTCCAGCGCGCTAAGCTCCGCGTCCAGCACGAGGGTGTTTACGGCGACGTAGACCTTTACCCCGCGTGCATGACAATAGGAAACGGCCTCGGAAAGCTCTGTTTCTGTGAAGTTTGCCGCGTTTTGGCGCGCGTTGAAGCGCTGTGCGCCCAGGTAGAGGGCATCAGCCCCGCTTCGTACGGCGGCAACCAACTGCGCTTGACCACCCGCGGGTGCAAGAATTTCGGGCGCTTGCATTTCAAAATTACTTCTCTTTCGTGGCATGTTATGATTATTGTATAACAAAACATCCGATCTGACGAATTTTTTCGCGTAAGAATCGAGCAAAAGGAAACGCTATGAGAGACATCATCATCGGCATCGACATCGGCGGAACGCATCTACGCATCGGAGCTGTGGATCGTGCGGGAAACGTTGCCTGCTTTGAGAAACGGGAGAGCCGCGCGGTCTGCGGGGAAGCAGGCTCCGCGCCGCGCTTGATCGCGCTGATTTGCGAGTATCTCGTGCGAAACGGGCTCTCACAGCGCGCAGCTGCGCTTGCCATCGGGTTTCCTTCAACTGTGAGCCGCGATAAGCGAACGGTTTACAGCAGCCCAAACCTGCCGCTCGGAGGTGTGGACGGGCTGGACGGGCAGGATGTCGTCAGCTTGCTGGAGTCCGCGCTGCATCTGCCAGTTTTTCTCGATAAGGATACGGTATTCCTGCTGCAATATGACCTTGTACGGCGCAATCTGCGCGACAAGGGCTGCACCATCGGCATCTATTACGGCACGGGCATCGGCAACGCTGTCTTTCTCGACGGAAAATTCCTGACCGGCAAGCACGGCGTTGCGGGCGAGCTCGGGCATATTCCGTTTTTCGGCAGCGCGAACCGCTGCGGCTGCGGCAACCGCGGCTGCGCGGAGACGCACGCGGCGGGCTATGTGCTCCGCAAAATCTGGCAGGAGCACTTTGCATCCGAGCCGTTTCACACACTGTTCTTGCGGCACAGCGGGGATGCGCACATCCGAAATTTTGTGGAGGCGATGGCGATTCCCCTAGCCACGGAGTTGAACATCTTCGATCCGGATCAGGTGATCGTCGGCGGCGGCGTGGTGGAGATGGAGGGCTTTCCGATGGAACTGCTGCGCGGGTTTCTGCGGAAGTTTGTGCGAAAACCGTATCCGGGCGAAGATTTTTTGTTTCTACGCGCTTCCGTCGCGCCGGAAAGCGGCGTGGTCGGCGCGGCGTATTATGCCATGGAGCGAATGGCGGAATCTACCGTCGAGAAGGGGGATGGAAACGCATGAATCGATTCAGCATCATCGGCGCGGCGCATCTCGACGCACTGGTCGAGGGCGTAGACGAAGCCGCGCTGCATGCGGGGTCTGCGCCGGCAGAGCGCATTCGGCTCGGTTTTGGTGGGGATGCGCTCAACGAAGCGGTGACGCTCACGCGGTTAGGCGGTGCGGTCGATCTTGTCAGCAAGATCGGCGCGGACAGCGCGGGGGATATGGTGCTGGGCTTCTGTCGCTCATCCGGCCTGCCATCCGCTCGCATCGCGCGTGAAGAAGGCTTGTCCACAAGCATGAATATTGTTTTGATCGATCACGCGGGCGAGCGAAGGTTCATCACCGATCCGAACAGCAGTCTGCGCGCGCTCTCTCTTGCACATGTTATGCCGCATGTTGAAACGCTCGCGCCTGTGGTCTGTTTTGCGAGCCTGTTTGTCTTTCCGCGCTTTCACGCCGAGGCGCTCGAGACGCTTTTTTCCGCGATCAAGCAAAAGGGCTGTCTGCTTGCGGTGGACATGACCAAGCGAAAAAACGGCGAACGGCTAGACGATCTTGCAAACGTTTGGCCGTATATAGACATCCTTTTTGCCAACGAGGAGGAGGCGGGGCTGCTCACGGGCGTGACGGAAGCGGCGCAGATGGCGCGGCAGCTGTGCGATCGCGGCGTACAGTGCGTGGCGATCAAGACGGGCGCGCGTGGCTGCTATATCGCGTCCGATGGTTTTTCCGGCGCTGTGCCGGGCTGTGCGAGCCGCGCCTGTGTGGATACGACAGGCGCGGGGGATAGCTTCGCTGCAGGGTTTCTCTTTGCGCGCGCGGCTGGCAGAGAGCTGGCAGACTGCGCGCGCTTTGCAAACGCGGTTGCGAGCATCTGCGTGGAACACCTCGGTGCAACCGCGCATACAATCACGCTTGAGGAAGCCCTCGCGCGTTGCCGCGAGAACTACGGCGCAAGGTTTGACGCACTGTAGACGCGCCGCTCCATCGACCGTATAAGGAAAACCCAAACGAAAAACTGACGCAGGTAAGCAGCGTCAGTTTTGTGGTTCCAGGTTTGTTGTGTCGGCGGATTAGCGGTAGCGACGACGGCGCGGCGTGTTGGAAATCTGCATGATCAACAGCACAACGCCGAAGAGCAGCACGATACCGCCGCAGATGTAGATCCAAGAATAGGTTCCGCCTCTGACGGGCTCGAGCAGGGATTCCGTTGCGGACTTCTCAAAGTAGCGCGTGGAGCCGATTTGCTCAATGGAGGCAGGCGAGTAGTTGCCATCGCCCGCGCGGGTGACAGTCATGGCGTAAGGATCGCCTTCGCGTGCCGTGACGGTTACGGTGTAGACGTCGGTTTCCGCCGCCGGCTCTACTTTGCAGCCCTGCAGCGAGAAGTCGAGCGCACCGCTTCCACTGCCGCCGGAGAGCCGAATGTCGAACGTGCTGCCGGAGAAGGCGCTCTCATTCCATCCATTTACAAACAGAGCGGCTTGCACGGCGCTCGCCGTAACGCCCTCGAATACCGCGGGCGAGGAGGCTTCGTAGGTCGCGTCCCCGGCCCTGCTGGCGCTGACGGAATAGTCTTTTCCGGCCAGCGGGTAGACGGAGATGATATACACATTGCTCTCCCCACTCTTGAGCCGCGCCGCGCAGCCGTCGTTGGTCGAGAGCGTTGTGGCGCCCGTGCCGTTGCCGCCTTTGACGATGATCTCAAAGGCGCTGCCGGCCGGAGCGTTTGGAATCCAGTTTTCGATTTGGAGCGCGTTCTGCACGCCCTTGCCTGATTGCCCGTGATACGTTCTGGTTTGCTGCGATTCGAAGCGCTCGGTTTCGCCCATGACCGCGCTGAGCGAGTAGCCGCCCGCGGAGGTGACCGTCACCGTAAACTTCGTCTCTGTGGTGCCGCTGGCCGGGGAAACGGTGCAGCCGCTTGCAACAAAGCTGATGGGCGCCTGATCGGATCCGCCTACCACCTTGATGGGAAACGAGTCGTTGCAGTTCTTGGACTCCGACCAGCCGGAGACAGAGAGCGAACGGGCACGCGTCTTTTCGGCGATGCCGCTTACCGAAGCAGAAACGCTGTTATAGCCGTAGTTGCCCGGGCGCGTTGCGGTGATGGCATAGGGACCCACCGCGTCAACGGTGATCTCATATTTGTCCGCGGAGATCTGGTTATAGCTGCAGCCGACCGTATTGAGCGTGATCGCCTCGCTGGTGCTGCCGCCGTAGATGCGCAGCGTAAAGGTCTCGCCGCTCTTAGCGTCGCTCACCCAGTCTTCGATGTGCATGGAAGCTTGATTGGACTTGCTGGAGCAGCCGCTCAAACGCGCCGAATATGCGCTGTTGTAGTCCGTGTTTCCGTCCATCATCGCGACGAGCTCATATGCGCCCACGCGCGTGACGGTTACCTCAAACTCCGTTTCGATTGTGCCGACAGCCGGGGAAATGGAGCATCCGTCCGTCTGGAAGGATATGGCACCGTTGACGGTTCCGCCAAAAATGCGAATCTTGAACCGATCGTAGTAATCGTTTCCACCACCCCAGCCGGAAACGCTCAGCGGCAGCTGATCCGCACGTCCCGCAAGGCCGGTGCGCGTGTCGCGCGCAAGATCGCTCACGCCGTTTTTCTCGGCGGTCAGCGAATACGCGCCGGAGCCGGTGACGGTGACGGTATAGGAGTCCGCGCCCGTGCCGCTGGCGGGAAATACGGAGCAGTTGTTTGCAGAAAAGGAGATCGCTTCCGTCTCGGAAACGCCTTTGAGCGAGATAACAAAGCTCTCGCCGCAGTTTTTCGCCCCCTGCCAGGAGCCGATGGAGAGCGCGTTTGCATCCCGAATTGCAAAATCTGACACGCCGTGCGCGGTTATCGCATCCACCGTGGGAACAACCTGCACAACGCTCTCGGCCGCGTCGACGGCAGGGGAAGAAACCTGCTGCGCCTCTTCCACGCGGAAGGACTGCAGCAGCGTTCTGGTCGCCGCGCTGGCTGGTTTATAGGCAAAGATGACCGCGAGGCCGAAGAAAAGAATGAATGCGACGAGTGTATATACTCTGCGCTTTGCGCGCTTTCTGGTATGACGAACAGACCGCTCGCGATATGCGGAGCGGCTGGGTGGATCAACATATGGAGATGTATACCTACCCGACTGTCCCATCACCATTTCCCCCGGCTGATCTTGCAAAACACGGCCATGAAGCGGAAT
>DNFZ01000031.1 GCA_003486785.1 Clostridiales bacterium
TTTGTGGGCGGACGATGTTCAATCGCGTCTAAAACGCCGCCAGCGCGGCTACGATTGCGAGAAACAAAACAACCCCGAGTGGTATCCCGATGGTGAGGGCCGAGGTCGTGACGGGCTTGTCGTCCAGCTCGTATTCCTCCGGGTGGCCGTGGTTATCCATTGGTGAGGTCCTCCAGAAGACGAGCGCGCGCCCGATTTTCGCGGTTCCGTTTCTGCTCACGCCGCCAGTCGCGGGTGAGATCGGAGACAACCTCTGCCAACTGCTCATCGGAAAGCATGTCCAGACCGTATCGCGAGTACAGTTTTTTTACGGCATCCAGCCCGGCATACTGGCCGAAAGAATGGATATACCGATACTTGCGTTCACGTGTGGTCATGATCCCATCCCCAGCCTTGCGAGGATGGAACGGGCCATATCGGATTTGTCCCGCCTCTCGAATGCTAGTCCGTGCGGATGGGGCTTGTAGATTTCCGGGTTCGCATAGAACTCCAGCACCTCCACCACCTCCTTCATGGTAGCGGAGGGGTCGGGGGAGACGCGGCGGTTCCAATTTCCGACGAAATTTTCCTTGCGGCCAAATTCGAGGTTGCTGCTCGCCAAGCAGCGCTTGCAGGAAATGAAAGAACCGCCGAAGTTCTCGCCCTCGTCTTCAACGTCGATCCGTTCAGCCTCACCGCCACAGAACGGGCACGGCTTCAATTTCTCACCCATTACCGTTCTCCTTCGGGGATGCGGCGGAGAGGGCGGCGTCGATAACCTCCCACTCGTCGGGAGATAGCCCACTCGCATGCGCCTTGACGTGCTTCAGTGCTTCGTATAGCGCAGGAGCGGCGGCCCGCAGCGCGCTAGCCTTCCTGTGCGCCTCCAGCGCTGCCTTTGACTTTTCCCTAGCCAAACGATCACGCTCTGCAATGGCAACGGGATCGTGCGTCTTGCAGTACCACTTGCCATCGCGTTCGATGCTTCCATTGCGCGAGCAACGCATGGGCCGAGAAAACCTGTCCGGGCTGTAGGCGGTCCCGGAACACCCGTGCTTCTCGCTCATTGCTCCATCCTCTCGATTGCCGGCCGCCACGTATCGCCTTCCGCGTCGGACACCACGTCCTTGAAAAGCTCTATCTCTGCCGATGTGAAATTCGCGTCTTCCATCGCAACAACGGCTTCACGAATTGCAGCCTTGAAGGCGTCATAGTTCCGCTGCAACATGCGCCGCTCGAAACCGTCGAAGCTCTCGCCTGCGTTGCATTTCACGACCGGCTTTGCAGCGCGGTACTCCGCTTCGGATCGGCCCCGGTTATGCTCGTCCATCGTCTTGCCGCGCGTGGATGAGCCGAGGCCAAAATGCGAGGCGATGGTTTCGTGCATGTTTTTTGTGAAGTCGGTCATTTCTGCTCCTTTGCCTTGAGAGAGGCGACCGCCAACTTGCTTTCGTGATATGCAATGCTTTCCTTCGCTCGCTTGATTTCGCGGCGATGGTAACTGGCATTCCATGCCCACGAGCGCGTGTCCTTTTCTTTCCGGCTGACCTTTTCCCGTTCCGCGCGGTCCATCTCGGCGGCAATCGCGGCGGCCTTTGTCATCGCCTCGTCGCGGGTGTCGAAAAGCCGATCCTCGTCTATGATGTACGAGTCGTTGGTTCGATACTCGACGGAGCTGTCTTGCTTGATTTCAATCCCGGTGATTGTGGTGAGGCGCGCCTCCGGCGATCTGTCGTAAACGGTGACCCGGCCAGTCGGCGGCTCGAACCCGCGAGCGCAATTCTGGCAATCGATGGATACCGTCGTTTCGTCGTGGAACGTGACGCGCAGCCGTCCGGTGCCGCCGCAGTCCGGGCATTCGACAGACGTGGGGGCCCGTTCACACCGCGCCCAATAGACTTTCTGGCCGATGCTGAATTTCGTCGAAACCATCGTCACTTCTCCTTCCTGGCTGAGAGCTTGGCAATAAGAGCGTCGGCGTAGCTGATAGACGCCTCGACTACTGCGCCCTTCGATGGAAACGCCATTTTGCTTGCAAGCATTCCCTGCAACGCAGCCGTCGCGATATAGGCGCGGTCGCGCTGATACCGGATGGACGCAAGCGCAGCCTCAATATCCTCCCGCAGCCTCTCGTTTTCCCGCGCCAGATCTTCAATGGTCACGTCTTTGTCGAGGGCTTCCTGCATGGGGGTGTGGTCAGTCATGGCCGTTGGCCTTCGCGAGAGCGGCAAGTGCGAGGTTCGGGCCTTTGTGCCCCATGCACTTCTCGTCGAAGTAAACTCCGCTGACGCTGAAATTAGTTGCCTCTTCGTAGAGGACTTCCAGCGCCTGCTTCAGATCAGGTGCAGCGTCGTAGATGGGCTGTCCAATGACAGCATCGACGGCGTCTCGAAATTCAGCATCATCGCGGTAGCGGTTGGACTGAATCGCCAGCCTCGCTAGAGTTTCTACCGGCCCAATATCGCTTCCACTCATGCGCATTCCCTCCCGTCTATAGCGGCCAGGTCATGGCCTGTGATTGAAACAATCTCTGTACTGTCGAACGCGCCCGTCGCTTCTGCCCAACGCTGGATGCCCTCAGGCATGGCGGACATGAAAGCATCGCTGGCCCGCTTGTCGCACTTGCCTCCGGATGAAACGCAGTGGAACGCAAAAACAGTATCGGGCTTGTAGCATACCTTGGTATTCCGCAGCCCGAGCGTGCATGCCGATCCGCAAAAATCAGGTGCGACCCACATTTCGCCGCTCTGCTCCATTTCGTGGTAGCGCATCGAATATTC
>DNFZ01000043.1:0-799 GCA_003486785.1 Clostridiales bacterium
CAGCGTTCGAAGCTGGCGGTGAAGTTCATTGAAATCTGAGACTGCGTCCTTCCAGTTTCCGTTGAGGGCAATTTCGTTGAGCTTTTCTGCGGCCAGCCAGATCAAGCCCGGCGACAGATCTTTCCTGATTTCACCCTTTTCTTGGGCGATGAGAATATTTTTGATGAAACGTTTTTTCATCTCCTCCATGGTTTCTTCGAACGAAATGATTNNTATCCTCGATGAACTCGCTTCTCATTTGCGAAAAATACTCAACTCGCCACTTCGTCATCAAATCAATCTTTTCGGTATACGGAATATCCATCTCGCCGATTTCATCAAATTTCGAGAAACCGACGCTCATCAGATCGTCTCGTATCCGGCGGACAATGGCATCCTTGTTTGAGAAAAACTTATAGAACGTCACCTTACTGACGTGTGCTTTCTCGCAGATCTCCTCGACGGTTACTCTCTTTACGCCATGCTTGAAAAAGAGAGCTTTGGCGGTCTCAACGAGGCGGACGTATTTTTGATTACTGGTGTTTGATTGAGTTTGATTCATAGCCCACGCATCCTTTTGTTTACGAATTACATATATATTACGTTTATCGTATTTATATTATAATATCGTTAATCTCATGTCAAGCAAAATGTCAGACTGGACAGACTTCTTAGACTGTTACCCGTTTCCGCAGCACCTTGCGCATCACATGGCACTTCATGAGCGACGGCACCGCCACGAGCGGGGAAGTGCTTTTAATACGCCAAATAACAAAGGGCTGTCCAGATATGATTCCGCAGAATCGTGAATCGGACAGCC
>DNFZ01000043.1:894-3763 GCA_003486785.1 Clostridiales bacterium
CTGCATCTGCGCCTCGCGGATCTTGAAGCCGATCTTCTCGTTGCGCAGGTCGGTTTCGACGCGGATGCCGTACTGCTCCAGCGACTTTTGCATCTCGACGGATGCATCCGCCGTGCGGTCGGTAATCGGCAACACCTTCACCTGCACCGGCGCAATCCATGCAGGCAGCGCGCCCGCGTATTTTTCGATCAAGAGCGCCAGCGTGCGCTCATAGCAGCCGATCGACGTGCGGTGGATAACGACCGGGTATTTCTTCTGCCCGTCGCTGTCCATATACTGCATGCCGAAGCGCTCCGCCAGCTGGAAATCGATCTGGATCGTGACCAGCGTGTCCTCTTTGCCATAGACGTTGCGAATCTGGATGTCCAGCTTCGGCCCGTAGAAGGCGGCTTCACCGTCCGCCTCGTGATACGGCACCTTGAGGTCGTCGAGAATATCGCGCATCATGTCCTGCGTGCACTCCCAGTCCTCTTTGTCGCCGATGTATTTGTCCGTATCGTTCTCGTCCCACTTGCTGAAGCGATAGCTCACGTCATCGGTAAAGCCGAGGGTGTCGATCATAAATTTCGCAAGGTCGAGGCAGCCCTTAAACTCGTCCGCAACCTGATCGGGGCGGCAGGCAAGGTGCCCCTCGGAGATTGTGAACTGGCGGAGGCGAATCAGCCCGTGCATCTCGCCGCTGCTCTCGTTTCGAAAAAGCGTGCTCGTCTCGTTATAGCGCATCGGCAGGTCGCGATAGGAGCGCGCGCGGTTGAGATACGCCATAAACTGGAACGGGCAGGTCATGGGGCGCAGCGCGAAGACCTCTGCGTTTTCATCGTCCAGATCCGGCGAATCGCTCATGATGAACATGCCGTCGCGGTAATGGTCCCAGTGGCCGGAGATCTTGTAGAGCTCGCGCTTTGCCATAAACGGCGTCTTGGTGAGCATATAGCCGCGCTTTTGCTCCTCGTCCTCAACGAAGCGCTGCAGCAGCTGAATCACGCGCGCGCCCTTCGGCAACAGGATCGGCAGGCCCTGGCCGATGATGTCTACCGTGGTGAAGAGCTCCAGCTCGCGGCCAAGTTTGTTGTGGTCGCGCTTCTTCGCTTCCTCCAGCGCGGTGACGTAGGCGTCAAGGTCGGCTCGCTTTTCAAACGCCGTGCCGTAGATGCGCTGCAGCATNNCCCGTGCTCTTGACGTGCGGGCCTGCGCAGAGGTCGACAAAGTCCCCCTGCCGATAGAAGCTGATGATGGAACCTTCCGGCAGATCGCGGATGAGCTCGGCTTTGTATGGCTCGCCGTGCTGCTCGACATACGCGATGGCTTCCTCGCGCGGCAGCTCAAAGCGCTCGATCTTCTGGTCTTCTTTTTCGATCTTCGCCATCTCGGCTTCGATCTTGCCGAGGTCTTCGGGCGAGAAGGTCTCCAACGCATCGAAATCATAGTAATAGCCGTTTTCAATCGCGGGGCCGATGGCGAGCTTTGCATCCGGCCAGAGGCGCTTGACCGCCTGCGCGAGCACGTGAGAAGCCGTGTGGCGATACGCCCAGCGGCCGTTTTCGTCGTCAAAGGTGTGGAACTTGATTGCATGGTCGCCGTTTATGGGGCGGAAGGCATCGCTGTGTACGCCGTCGATGGAGCAGGACAGCGTAGCTTTTGCAAGGCGCGGGCTGATTTCGTGCGCGATCTCAAGCCCTGTCAAGCCATCGGCGAATTCGCGCGTGTTTCCGTCGGGAAATGTGATGATCATTTGGATTCTCCTCCTGTTTTCGTCTGTTATGCTTTTAAAAACTCATTTACCGGTGCAAAAAAGCGTCTTGCAGTCTTGCTGCGACTTCTTCAAACGCTTGTTGCCGGAGCAAAAAAAACGCCCCGAAGTCTGTTATAACTTCGGGACGATAGATTGCGCTACCGCGGTTCCACCCGTATTCGCGAACTAAAAAATCCGCGCGCTTTGTTCCGCTGTATCGGGCGGTTCCCGCATTTGGTCGCCAGGCGGTCTTCACGCCGCCATCCGCCGCCGCGCTCGCACCATAGTGCGCGGCTCTCTTGGGTGGGTGTTGTGCAGGCGTTACTGCTTCCCGGGTCTTACCAGATTACCTTTCAGTATAATCACACAAGATGAGAAAGTCAAATCATCCAAAGGCAACTCTTTGAAGAAACCGGGAAAACAGCAAAACATGGAAACCTGATGAGGCGCGAGACGTTAGGATACCGCGCTTGCCGCGTGCTGTGCCGCGATGCGCATGCCAAGCACATCCTCCATCTCATACCAGCCGATCCGGCTGACGATGAACTCCGCCGCGGTCAGCGCGCCTTCAACGAACGCTCTGCGGCTGAAGGATTCGTGCGTGAGCGAGAGGCGCTCATAGTCACTGGCGAGAAGCACGGTGTGCATGCCGACATATCCGCCCGCGCGCACGGCGTCGATGGGGATATCCGCCCCAACGGGCAGTTCTTCCTCAAGCGCGGCAGCGATCTTCTTGGCCGTGCCGGAGGGGATGTCGTATTTCTTGCTGTGATGCGTCTCTGTGACATGATAGTCAAACGATGGCAGCGCGCGGGCAACGAGCCGCAGCGCTGCAAGCAGCACATTCACGCCAAGCGTCACGTTTGGCGCGAACACCAGACCCAGTTTGTTGTGCCGCACAAAATCGGTCATCCAGAGCATGTCGCCCTCCGAATAGCCCGTTGTGCAGAGCACGGCGCTTGTCCGGTTTTTTTTGCAGGCGCGCAAAAGCGCCTTGCTGTTGGCGGGGTTGGAAAAATCGATGACAACGTCCGTATGTGTTTCGCCGAGCACCTGCTCGATCTGCGAAACCTCTCGAATGATGATGCCTGTTTTGTTTCGATTGATGATATCTCCCGCGTCCCGTCCGGCTTTTTC
>DNFZ01000063.1:0-19131 GCA_003486785.1 Clostridiales bacterium
CGTGCCGCGAAGCGGCAAATAAAAGGAGCCTCCTTTATGCAGAAGAAAGACCCGCCGATTCTGGTTACGCGCCCGTCTATGCCGCCGGTGGAGGAATATGAGGCGCTCGTGCGCGAGATCTTTTCCTCGCGCTATCTTACCAACGGCGGCGCGCTGCACCTCCGGCTTGAGACCGCGCTGAAGGAGAAGCTCGCAACTCCGCATCTTCGCCTCTTTACCAACGGACACCTCGCGCTGGAATGCGCCATCGCCGCGCTCCATCTTGAGCCCGGTGAAATCATCACCACGCCGTTTACCTTCATCTCGACCACACACGCTATTGTCCGCTGCGGCTTTACGCCGGTGTTTTGCGACGTGGAGCCGGATTTTTTCACGCTGGATGCGACGAAGCTTGAGGAAAGAATCACCCCGCGCACGCGCGCCATCCTGCCTGTGCACGTCTATGGCAACCCGTGCGACATGGACGCCATCGAAGAGATCGCAAGCCGCCACAACCTGCCTGTGCTCTACGACGCGGCGCATGCGTTCGGCGTTACCCTGCACGGGCGCGCGGTGGCGGATTTCGGCACGGCATCCATGTTCAGCTTTCACGCCACGAAGTGTTACCACACCATCGAAGGCGGCGCGGTTGCAACAGGGGACGCTGCGTATGCCGAGCTGCTCAACGGCTATAAAAACTTCGGCTTTCATGCCGATGACGAGATTCGCGAAGTCGGCGGCAACGCCAAGATGAACGAATTTCAGGCGGCAATGGGGCTGCTGAATCTGCGGTATTTTGACCGCGAAATTGAGCGGCGCGCTCATGTCGCCGCGCGCTATCGCGAGAACCTCGCTGGCATCGCGGGGCTGCGCTTCCGCCCGGTGCGCGAGGGCGCGAGCCAAAACCACGCCTACATGCCCGTTTCGTTCAATCCTTTTGTATTCGGCGCAAACCGCGATCAGGTCTCAGACGCGCTCAAAGCCCACGGCATCTTCGCGCGGAAGTATTTCTATCCGCTCACGAGCGAAGCCGCCTGCTATGCAGGCAGATTTGACCCCGCCGAAACACCAATCGCCCGCGAAGCCAGCCAAAGCGTACTCACGCTGCCGATGTATGCCGACCTAGCGCGAAGCGATGTGGACGATATCTGCGAAATCGTCGCCGGCTGCAGGAAATAGTTTTTTTCATGAGCGCCCTTGGAAGTCTAAACAGAAAGAGCAGGCAAGCGTTTCGCTTCCTGCCCTTTGTTTTTCGATACAAGTTGTGCGCTGTCCCGTCTATGTCAGCGGAACGCCGTTGACATAGACCGTAAACCCGTTGGTGACAATTCCGCTCACGCGCCCGGTAAACGCCGTTAAATACGCATTGTCGGTCAGCGTCCAAATCGCGCCGTCCTCAAGCGTCACCTTCGCAGCGCGCGCGGTATTTGCAACATTGACCGCCCCCGTATAAACGGTTTCCCCGCGCAGCGTGAGCGATACCGTCGAGCGTTCGTCCGCGATGACGTCGCCGCTGAGCGTCTGGTCCTTTGCTACGAGCGTGCAGCTTGCGCCGTTTTCATCCGCCGCGCCCCAGCCACGGCTGCCGTCGTTTCCGCTCGCCCGCAGCAGCGCCCGTCCCTCGCCGAGCGACAGCGCAACGCCCTCGAGATAGATGCTCGCGCTTGTGTTGGTCGCAAAGAACAAGTCGCCGCCAAGTGCGGTGAGCGCGCCTCGTGTCATGGAAAAAACACTCCGGCTATCGGTGGCCATCGCGTCGGAATAGAGCAAAACACAATAGGTCGCAGTCTGCGCTCCATTGGTCGCGATGCGGCCAGTGCGGCCGGAGACGGCGCAATCGCTCAACGAAACGCTGCCGCCGTTGATGGTGATCGCCTCCGCGCTGCTAGCGCGCAGCATCGCTTTGCTCACGATGACGCTTCCGGCAGCAGCGATGACGGGGGAAGCTTCGCCGCCGGTTGCCACCATGCCGCCTTCGATGAAAACCTCGCCCTCCGCGCCTGCAACAACCGCGGGCGACGATGCGCCCTGCGTGGACAGGCTTGTATCGCGCGTGTTTGCACTGCCGCCGCGCACCGCGGCGAGCGCATAGGAGTTGCCCCCGGTCGTACGCACAATGCCGCTCTGCAGCTGCAACCTGGCATCGGAGGCAAAAGCGCCGCCCGCGCCATGCGGCGCTGCCGTAATCTCGCTCTCAACCAGCAGAAGCTGCGCGCCTGCGCGTACCAGCGCCGCCGCATTCAACCCGTAGAGCAGCGCGTTTTCGAGGCTGGAAGCGTCGCCAGCGCGTTTTTCGATCTTTGCTCCGTCGATGCCTGCAATCGCGCGGTTCTCTACGCGCAGCGCGTTCTCATCCGCCAACTCGGAGAAATATGTCTTCTGGCTCTCGCTGATGCTCGTCGTGATGGTATATGCGCCGGCTCCGCTGATCTCCTCCGGCAGCGCGCTCTGCACTGTCGCTTCTGCCTCCTGCGGCGCTTGCGTCGGCGTTGCCGAGGGTTGCTCCGGCGTAAGCGTCACATCCGGCGTCGCTGGAACGGTTGCGCTCGGCAAAGGCGACCCGACGGAAACAACGGGGTCAGCAGGCGCGCAGGCGGCAAGCGCGGCAAAGGACAGCGCAAGCAGCGCGGAAAACATGCGCCGGAGCGAATGGCTTGTTTGTCTCATGCGATCGCCTCCTTATAAAATTCCCACAAAGTATATCCTACGGGTTTGAACGAACTATAGTAAAAATGTGAAAGCATTCGATCATTTTCCGATTCATAGAGGCAATTTTCTGTATTATTACAAAATTGTGTAAAATCAGACAGGTTCACCCGCTCCAGCATGCGCCGCGCTTGTACACGTTTTTAAAACGTGGTATGCTCATAAAAGAAGAAAAGAAGAAGAAAAGAAGAAGTAAAGAAGAGGAAAAAGAGAGGAATTACATGGATACCTTACGCAGCAAAAAAGGCTTCATCTGCGATATGGACGGCGTGATCTACCATGGCGAGCGGCTTCTGCCGGGCGTTAAGGAGTTTGTAGACTGGCTCTATCGCGAAGATAAGAAGTTCTTATTTCTAACCAACGCCAGCGGCAAAACGCCCAAGGAGCTGCAGAGCAAGCTCGCACGCATGGGGCTGGAAGTAGACGAGAGCCACTTCTACACCAGCGCGCTTGCCACGGCAAACTTCATCCGCTCGCAGTCGCCCGGCAGCAGCGCGTATGTCATCGGCGCACCGGGGCTTTTCAACGCGCTCTATGAAGCGGGCATCATGACAAACGGCGTCGATCCGGACTATGTCGTGGTCGGCGAAACGAACAACTACAACTATGAGGGCATCCTGAAAGCGGTGCACCTCGTGCAGGGCGGCGCAAAGCTCATCGGCACCAATACGGACATGACAGGACCCTCGGAAGCCGGCATCATCCCCGCCTGCCGCGCGCTCATCGCGCCCATTGAGCTGGCTACGGGAAAATCCGCCTATTTCGTGGGCAAGCCAAACCCGCTGATGATGCGCACCGGCCTTCGCATGCTGGGCGTGCACTCCTCGGAAGCCGCAATGATCGGAGACCGGATGGATACGGATATCATCGCGGGCGTGGAGAGCGGGCTCGACACCGTGCTGGTGCTTTCGGGGGTAACCACCATAGACGAGATGAAACGCTTCCCGTACCGCCCGCGCCTCGTGCTCGATGGCGTTGGCGACATCCCGGGCTGAGTTGATCAATAACAAAAGGCGACGCAGAATAATGCGCCGCCTTTATCATAGGCATGGATAGGAGATCCTCATGAGAAAATACCTGTTTCCCCTCGGCATGTGGCTGGTGTTTGAAGCAATTGCAGTCACGCTCTGGCTTGCTACCGATACGATCTTTTACCTGTTTAACTTCACATACATCGGGACTTGTTTGGCGATCGGCATCGTGCTGTTCCTCAAAAAATACCGGTATGCGCGCCAAGCGGTGCAGTTTGCAGTCGGGCTGTATATGCTCGTCTATCTTGGCATTCTTTCGCGCGAGAATATGCAGATCGCCGGATTCTGGTATTATCTCTTCCTCGGCGTGTTTCAGGCGGCGGTAATCCATTACGCGGTAGCAAAGATCTTCGGGCCGCTGCTGTTCGGGCGCGGCTGGTGTGGGTATGCGTGCTGGACGGCGATGGTGCTTGATCTGCTGCCCTACAAAGCGCCAAATGCGGATCGAAAACGCATTGGCTGGATTCGTTACCTTGTGTTTGCTGTATCATTCGCGTTTGTCGGCGCGCTGTTCCTCTTTCGCGTGCCAAAGCTGGACGATATTTTGTTCTGGAGCTTTCTCATCGGCAATGCGGCCTATTATCTCGTCGGCATCTCGCTGGCCTTCGCGTTTCGCGATAACCGCGCGTTTTGCAAATACATCTGCCCCATTACGGTGTTTCTAAAACCCGCCAGCTATTATTCGCTCGTGCGCATTACAGTCGATCCTACAAAATGCGTCTCCTGCGGCAAATGTAAAAAAGTCTGCCCGATGAACGTAGACATGACCGATAACGCCAGAAGCCGCACAAACGGCACGGAGTGCATTCTCTGCACCACCTGCGTGTCTGCCTGCCCCAAGGGAGCGCTCAAGCTATAGCGCCAAGCAACAAAGGTTGCGAGCATTCAAGAAGAAAGAGCAGGATGCATGACGGCATTTCCTGCTCTTTTGGTTAAATGCTCTTGTATCCCTTACCGGAAATCGACCCGCACTTCGTTAAACGAAGAATCCTTGTCATACCAGTAGGTCCACATAAACTTACTGGTGGAGTAGCCGAACTCATACGCGAGCTGCAAAGCGTTGGTCTTTACGTGCGAGGAGTAGTCCTTCACGTCCTGCGTCGCCTGCTTGAAGCTGTTATTTTTGCCTTGCACGTACTTTTGCGCTTCTTTACGGGCATAGGCCTGCGCTTCTTCCAGCGAATCCAGCGACATCATGAAATTGTCGAACAAAATGCGCGACGCAATCGTATACTGCTGATATTGTCCGTTTCGCGTCGGGCTCTGTGCGCTGAGGCGCACGATCGAGCCACCGTTTGCTCCAGTCGTTCCCGTCGGCTCAATGGACTCGAACGTCTCCGGCATCTCCTCGGGCGAGGGTGTGTAATACTCCGGCGTGGGTTCCATGGTCGGCAGCAGATCGTCGGCCGCAAGCGCGCGCGAAACATGCTCAACCAGCCCTCGCGTGGTGTCGAGATACTGCGTTGCGATCATGTCGGCCCAGCGGTAGTGCGCATAGTCCGCCGTATACTCCAGCTCGCGCGGAACATCGATGCCGTAGACCTGCTTGATGATCTTCACGCGGTTGGTCTGATCCGTCAAGCAGAAGTTCCAGTTAAAGATATTCGTGATGGTTCCGCTGACGGAATGCATGCCGATATTGTCCTTGTCGAGCGAATAGGCAAATTTCGTCAGCGCGGCGGTCTGTCCCAGCGTGCAGTTGGTGTACAGCTGCCCTTCAAACGAGCTGATGATCTCCGGCGCTTTGAGGATCAGGTTCTTTTTTTGCATGGACTCAAAGATGGCGACGAGCATCTCCTTCTGCCGGTTGACGCGGTTGAGATCGCCGCCTGCGGAAACGTATTTTCGCACGCGCAGATAGTCCAGCACGCCCTGGCCGTTGAGATGCGTCGGGCCCGCGCTGTAGCTGCGCCCCGCCAGCTTGAATGAAATATCGAGGTTATAGTCTACTCCGCCCACCGCATCGACCAGCTCCTTGACGGCCGGCATGGTGACCGCATAGTAATAGTTCACCGGGATGCCGCCAAGCATCCAGCTCGCGGCTTCACAGGTTTTTAGAAACCCCGCGCCGCCCGGCGCGTCAAACCCGCCGCCGCAGTTGATGGATGCGTTGAGCTTGTAGATGCCCTTTACGCCGGGGATCTTGGCGTATGTATCGCGCGGCAGCGAGATGAGATCCACACGGTTCTCGTCGAAATTGATGGCCATGACCATCATCACATCCGCATGAAACTCTTTTTTGCCACCCCAGGTTTCGCGCTCCGTTGCATAATCCACGCCGATGAGCAGCACGTTTACGATGTTTTGCATCATGCTCAGATCCGCCTGCGCGCTGATCACTTCATACGGGTCGAGCGTTGGCGTAGGGGTCGGTGCCTCCGGCATAACCGCCGTTTCGCTCGGCTCTTCGAGCGCGACAATCTCTGTTGGATTCAGCACCACGTCCCCGACGAACTGCGTGCTGGGGTTGAGCAAAAGCGCATAGGCAAACACGCCGCCGACTGCCAGCAGGATAAAGCCGCCAACGAGCATCAGCGCCCAGAGCGCACGCTTTTTTTTCTTTACATGGCGGCGTTTGCTGCGAACGTGTGTGGACGGAAACGCGTCCGTCGGGACAAAGGGCTCCACCTCCATGCCATGATAGCCATATTCGGGCAGCGCCTCTTGCTCGGTCGCCTGCTCCTGCGCATGATTGCGCGAAGGATCCTCGTGCATGTGCGCGGAATGATCTGATTTACCTGTATTGTGATCGGGTGTTCGGGCCATTGCTTCGCCGCGTCCTTTCCGTCTTCCTATACCGTCATTATTATAGCAGGATTTCCCGAAAATCCGCGGGCGTTTCGAATTATTACAAATAGTTTACAAAGTAACTATGTGAAAACACGCCAAAAATCGCGGTTTTTCCGCATCGCGCCGCGAAAATTGACATTGTTGCGTCAAAACGTTTGCATGCTTTTCACGCGCGTGGAAATGAGATATACTATACACGCGTAAAAAGGACGCTTTTGTTTTTTTGCGCCTGCAAGTGAGTCCGTGCCTGTTTCGCTCGCACGCATTTGCTTCCTTCCTGAACGAACATCAAAGGAGTACGCCTATGGTCGTTATCATTCCTGCGTATCAACCGGATGAAAAGCTGAATCGTCTCGTGCTTGAGTTGCGCGAGAAAACAACCTTTGATCTCCTGATCGTCAACGACGGCAGCGATGCCGACAAGCGCCCGCTGTTCGACTCCCTGGCGCCTTATGCCAAAATCATCCACCACAGTGCAAACCGTGGAAAGGGTGCGGCGCTGAAAACCGCTCTGACCTATATCTATGATCAATATCCCGCCGACGAGGGCGTGGTCACCATCGATGCGGACGGACAGCACCTGCCGGACGATATCATCCGCGTCTGCCAGGCGTGGGAAGCCGCGCCGGAGAAGCTCGTTCTCGGCAGCCGCCAGTTTACGGGAAATGTGCCGTTTAAAAGCCGCGCGGGAAACGCCATCACCCGAGCGGTGTTTGCAGCCTCCACGGGCGTTAAGGTGTTCGATACGCAGACGGGCCTTCGCGCGTTCGGCGTGTTCCGTATTCCCATGATGCTGGAGATGAAGGGCGACCGATACGAATACGAAATCAACGTATTGCTCTACGCCACACGCCACCGAATTCCGATAGAAGAGGTACCCATCGAGACCGTGTATATTGAAGACAACCGCTCCTCGCATTTCAACGCCGTCCGCGATGGCTGGCGCATCTATAAGATGATTCTGTTTTTCGTGGCCTCCTCTCTGGTCGCCATGCTGCTGGACTATGTGCTCGTGCTGCTCTTTTCCGCAACCACCAAGGAGATGGCGCAGTCGCTTCTCATCAGCGTGGTTGCCGCGCGCGTGCTCAGTTCGCTTGCCAACTACTACATGAACTGCAAGCTGGTTTTTGAAAACCGCAGCCGCTCAAGCATTTTGCGCTACTATCTGTTGGTTGCCGGAATCCTGGGCATAAACTATGTGCTGATGGTCGCCATCACGGCAGTGATGCCGATCGCTATCGGCAAGATTCTCGTCGAGTTGCTGCTCTATCCCGTGAGCTTCTACATGCAGCGTAAGTTTGTTTTTCCGCCGCAGAGCGAAGAGATCGGGCCCGAGTCCTGATCTTCTCTCCCTTTGCCGGTTTTGCGTATACTATCCAATCAGGAGGTTCGTGATTGATCATGATGGATCTGAAAAAAAGACGCGCCAAGCGGCTGATCACGGCAATCGTTGCCGATCTGCTGGTGCTCGGCGTGTTTCTCGGCGTGTTCTCCTATTTTCATTTTTTACGTGAGCGAACGTATGAGCCAAGAGCGCTCAGCGCTCCCGCACCGGTAGTTGAGGCGGCTGCATCTAGCCCGGCTGTATCCACTAAGAGCGAAGACGCGCAGTCAAACGACGCCACCCCGGAGCCGGACGCCTCCACGCCCGCGCCGGAAGTGATCGACACGGGTCTGCTCGGCGGCAAATTCGCAGAAAAGTTTACCACGGGCGAGGTGGTGCAAACCGAGGACTCCTATCGCAGCGCGAACGTCTCCATTGAGATGACAAAGGTGGTCACGGGAACCGAAAGCAAGCCCATCACCTATTATGTGGCCGATATCTACATAAAAGATGTCTCGAGCTTCCGCACGGCGGTAGCGCTGGACTACCGGGAGCACAATACCGGCACGCGAAAGAACGTGATGTCCACCTTGCAGCTCTCACAGTTGGTGGAATCGATCGTCGCCATCTCGGGCGATAACTTCGCATATCATCAGAGCATCGCCGTACGTAACGGCATTGAATGGGAAAACAAGCTTCCGGTCTACGGCGACATCTGCGTGCTCTATTACGACGGCACAATGGAGACCTACCCGCAGACGATCAAGCGCGCCGATGTCGAAGCGATCTATGAAAAGAACCCCTACCATATCTGGACTTTCGGACCAGAGCTGCTCATCGACGGGCAGGTGCCGACGCGGTTTGCAAACTCCAAGGCAAATCCGCTCGCGGCTATTGGCTACTATGAGCCGGGGCACTATTGCTTTATCTTGGTAGACGGACGGCAGAAGGGCTATTCCTGGGGTATGACCTACCCCGAGCTGGCGCAGGTGCTCTATGATCTCGGCTGCAAGGTCGCTTTCAATCTCGACGGCGGCGATACGGCGGTGATGACGTTTGGCGGCCAGTGGCGCAGCCAGCCGCAGGATTCCTCGCCGCGCGACACGAGCGATATTCTCTATATCGGCGAGCCGCTCGCAGCGGGCGGACAGTAAGGGAGGGACGTGACTATGAAACGAATGTTATCCCGCGCACTGCCGCATTTGACGATTATCCTCGGCCTGATGACACTGGTTTTCTACTCGGTGGACGGATTTAACGCCGTGATGGCATTTATGGCGAGCGAGCTCTCCAAGCAAGTGTTCATGGTGTTGGCGGTTTGCGCGATCATCAGCTCCGTCATGCTCATCGCCCGCCAATGGAAAGAGGACGACCGCAAGGCAAGAAAAGCCGCAAAACGGCATGACGCAGCCGAGGCTGCCGAAGTCGAAGCGCTCTTTGAGCCGGAGGAGCCGCAGCGGCTCGATGAAGCCAAAGAAGAATAAATAATCGACGCGGAAGGGAGCTGCCCGGAAAAATCGGTTTTTGATACGATTGCGCGGGAGGATGATATCCTCCCCTACAAATATAAAAACGATTTTTCTGACAAATTCCCTGTTTTCTGAAGTAATTCGGTCGTAGCGCACGAAATCGCACAACTCGTCTTTATAGGGGCGCATACCATCCGCCCGCATGCAAAGACCACAAGGGAGCTGTCATTTTTGACAGCCCCCTTTTTTATTGCAATCTCTCTATTTCCCGATCGCGGCTTTCAGCGCCTCGACGCGATCCAGCCGCTCCCACGGCAGGTCGAGATCGAGCCTGCCAAAGTGGCCGTAGGCCGCGGTCTGGCGGTAAATCGGTCGTTTTAACCCCAGCGTCTCGATGATCGCTGCCGGACGAAAATCAAACACCGCTTCAACCGCGCGCGCAATCTCGCTGTCTTCCGCCGCACCCGTGCCGAACGTATCCACGCGCACAGAGACGGGCTTTGCCACACCGATGGCATATGCGAGTTGAATTTCACACTGTTTGGCGAGCCCCGCCGCGACGACGTTTTTGGCGGCATAGCGCGCGATGTATGCGCCGCTTCTATCCACCTTTGTCGGGTCCTTGCCGCTGAACGCGCCGCCGCCATGCCGCGCATAGCCGCCGTAGGTATCCACGATGATTTTACGTCCAGTCAGGCCGGCATCTCCCATCGGACCGCCGATAACAAAACGACCGGTCGGATTGATGTAGATCTCAGTTTCCTGGTCCATCAATTCAGCGGGGATGACAGCCTTGATGACATGTTCCAGAATATCAGCCTCGATGCGTTCGTGGCTGACTTCTTCGTGNNGTCCGGTAAGTCCCGAATCCCCCGTGGGCCCGCCGATGACGAACCGGCCTGTGGGGTTGACCAGAATGCGCGTGTGCACGTCCACCAGTTTATCGGGCAGCACAGGCAGGATCACGTGGTTTGTGATCTCGCGCCGGAGCTGATCCATATCCGCCTCGTCATGCTGTGCGCTGACAACCACTGTGTGGATGCGAACTGGCGCGTCGCTTTCATATTCCACCGTGACCTGGCTCTTGCCGTCGGGCCGGAGATATGCCAGCTCGCCGCTCTTGCGCGCGCCGGTGAGCCTGCGCGTGAGCGCATGCGCAAGCGAGATCGGCAGCGGCATCAGCTCAGGCGTCTCGTCGCAAGCGTAGCCGAACATCATGCCCTGATCACCCGCTCCGGTGGAAAAGAGCGCCTCCTGCTGCCCGTTCTTCTCCTCCAGCGCGTGATCCACCCCCAGCGCGATATCGGGCGATTGTTTGTTCAGCGCGGTGATGATGTTGAGCGAGTTCGCGTCAAAGCCGTATTCGGGTTTGTTGTATCCGATTTCGTCCACCACAGAGCGGACAATCCCCGTCACATCCACATGCGCGGTGGTCGTCACCTCACCCATCACGAGCACGAGGTTGGTTGAAGCGGCGCACTCGCAAGCAACGCGCGCGTCTGCGTCTTCTGCAATGATTGCGTCCAGCACCGCATCCGAGACGCAGTCGCAAACCTTGTCGGGGTGTCCTTCCGTGACGGATTCGGACGTAAAGAGTCTGGTTGCCATGAATAAGATTCCTCCATTGATTCGGGTACAAAAAAACCTCATCCGCGGATGAGGTTTCACAAAGTCGATGGTGCAACGCTCATCTTTCAGCTTTCGCTGCCGGAATTGGCACCTTATTTGCTCTTCACAAACAGGTTGCCGGGCTTCACAGGGCCGGTCCCTCTGCCACTCTTGATAAGGCGGTATTCGGTTTTCTGTTCGAGGATTATTCTAGCACGGGTTTCTTCCCTCGTCAACCGCAAAAACAACGGAAGCTGCTGTGTGTTTTCGCAGACACGCGCATGCGCCTCGCCTGCGGGTTCTGACGTAAGTTAGCTGCAAGCCGCAGGCTATCGCTTGTTGCCATCGTTGGCGATCGGGTCGTCGACCGACGGCACCTGCTCGCTATAGCCAAACATCAGCCCGTCCGGCACGGCGCGTTGGAAGGAAAGATCGTTCGAATCTCCAATTCGCAGTCCGGAATGGGAGTTGATCTGCTCGCCCATGAAGATCATCGCCGCGGATAGGCCTCCATCGAGATTGTAAGCGATGCTGCATCCATACTCCGCGAAAAGATCCGCAAGCTCCCAGACCGGCATGCCGATGCTGTAGTCTTTCTGCCGCCCGTCTACGACGATTGCAATATAGTGTCCGGGCGCAATATAGCCGATGCCAACGCGCGGATTCGCGCGGCGCACGCGGTGATACTTCGCCTGGGTGTTGATTACTCCATCGTCTATCAGCGTTGGCCCGAAGGAGAACGCGTTGTCCACGCCGTCCTCCAGCAGCATGCCCGGGCTCATGGATGATTTTTTGATGATGCGCAGGGACATGTCGGGATAGATCGCAAGCGTATCCTCTTTTTCGCCGGACCAGAACATGCGTCCGTCACGGATCAGAATCCCCTTCTGTTCGCGTTCGTCATTGATCAGATTGTCTCCCGTAATCCACAGGACGGCTTTTTCGCGCCGCGCAATGATCCAAGGATAGATGGCGCCCCGGCCCGTATGCCCTTCCGCACCGAATCCAGGTCGAAACTGGCTGATATCTCGCATGTGGATGTCCGCGACAAAATACGTCAACGGCTTACCGTCTTTGTTTTTTGTGTGTATGCGCCGGATCGATATGCCCAGATCGTCCGAGCGGTATTCCCAGTATCCATTCTCCAGGTCCACAACGATCACCTCGGCGGGGTCGCTCTGGCTGCGGTAATATTGCGCGTCCGGCAAGTCCGCCAGCGCAGCCGTCGGCTCCGGCGACTCGCTCGGCGCGGGCATGGGGCTCGGCTTCGGGGTGTCGTCCGGCGCCGGGAGTTCCATCGGCTGGAGCGCTTGCGGCGCAGCAGAGACTGCCGCCGGTTGCGCTGCGGGTGCGCTCTCACGCATGCCTGCGAGCGTTGCGCCAATCGCCAGCCCGAGCGCCAGCGGGAGCAGGCAGATGCAGACCGCGTCGCCCTTGCCGCGCTTTGCCCGTATACGGCCAAACAGGAGGAGGAACAGAGCGAGGCTCAGCGCCGCGCCTGCGCCGATGCTCAGCAGCACGGGCATGTTATCGCCCCCGACAGAGCCCTCCGGATCGTTCGGCACGGCAATGTCGTCCGCCTTCAGCGGGTCCTGCGTTGCCACGACGGATTCCGTCTGCGCGGGTGCTTCCGGCTCTGGCGTTGGCTCCGGTGTAGCCGTCGGCTCCGGCGTTGGCGTGGGAGACGGCGTTGCTTGCGCATAGGAAATCAGCTGCGCTGTGTCGATGTGCTCAAAGAGATCGTTCTTTGCATCGTCCTCTCCCACCGTAGAGTAGGCAAGCTTGTATGCGCTCGCGGTATCGATTACAAGCCCGAAGATACGCCTGGAGGCATGCGCTTCATACGCGCGCTGCGACACCTGAGAAGCGGTCTCGCCCGCATATGCGATCAGCGGCGTGTTCATCTCCACGATGGTTGCGTTGTGTTTCTTCGTTGGGTCAAAAAGATAGAGCTTCTCTACATTGGGGCATTTTTGAATCGCGGCAAGCACACACTCGGCAACGACGCCATGCGCGCCGGTTTCCTCTGAAATTGCGTGGGTGACGACCACTTTTGCGCCCAGCGCGGCGATGCGCTCCTCGAAATATTTCGTCAGCTCCCGCTTATTAAAATGCCCCGTAGTGATCTTATAGGAATTGTAATTGTCGCTCAAAAAACCGCCGAACAGCGGGTATACATCATAGCCCGCGCTAGCCAACCCAACGAGCGCTTCATAAGCGCGGGCGCGCTTGCCATAGTCGGAGACGTACAGCACAGCGGTGGCGACGCCCTTTTCCTTTGTGTACGTAGGAATCACCGCGCCAAACTGGCAAAACTCCATGCCCGGCTCTGCGGTAATGATCAATAGATCCGCTTGCGATGGCGCGGGCGCAAATCCCGGTATCCCGAACAGATCGCTCTTATCCGCCGCATATGCGGCAACGCCGCTGAGCGAGCCGTTTTCGTGCAGCAGCACGACGATGCGCTTGCAGGCGGCATCAAGGGCAATGTGTTTTCCGAGCTGACCGTCCGTAATCGTTTCTTCCGCTATCGTCTCTCCCGCAGCGTCTAGCTGCGACACCGTGTAGGAAGCGGGCGCGTCATACCAGTTGAGCACAAGCAACTGCGCCGCGCCCTGCGGCTCGATCGTAATCATCTCTTTTCTGCGAAATGAAACGCGGGAGGCGATATACGCGTCCGTCAGGCGGTAGGCGTACGGTGCTCTCTCCTCCGGCAAGACGAGCGTAACGCCCAGCGATTCGCCGGGCAGCTCGGTTTGATCGGTTGTTTCCGCAAGCGCGGCTGCGGGCAGAAGCATCAGCAGTGCCGCGCAGGCAAAGAGGGTCAGGGCTTTCTTCATGCTTTGTCAAACTCCAGAGATTCTTTTGGGTCATCTATTTGGATCTGTTGCTGTTTTGCGTCTTTCTTGCGCGCTGTTTCATGAAAACCGGCACAGCTGCCGCAGCGGCAATGAGAATCACCGCGCCGGTGATCAGGAGCGTCGGAACGCCGCTCTGTGTGGACGCCTCCGGCACGACGGTCGGCGCAGCAGTCGGCTGCACGGTCGGCGCAAGTGTTGCTGCTGGCGCGGGCGTTTCGGTCGGCGCGGGCGTGGGGGCGATGTAGTCGCTCAGCCGCGCGGGATCGATGTGCTCAAAAAAATCTTTTTTTGCGGTATCCGGCCCGACAACGGTATACGCCAGCCCGTATTCCAGCGAGCTATATTGACCCGAGCCGTAGACGTTGCTGTGATATTTCAGCTGGGAGACATGCATATGGTATGCTTCATTCGCCACCTCAAGCGCCGTCTTACCGCCAAAAGCCGGGAGCGGCTGATTCCAGTCCATCGTGATCTTGTCTTCCGGATAGAGGTGCAGATAGAGCTTCTGCGCCTGCCATGCGCCGTAAGCCGCGAAAGAATCTGAAAACACCGACGCGTCTGCCGCCAGCGGTACGGCATTTAACATGCACACAGCGGTCGCGATGTGCGCGCCGTGCCCGTATTCACCTTCCAAATCGTGGGTGACGATCACTTCCGGCTGAAACCGGCGAATCAGCGATACGAGCGCGCCCGTCGTCTCCTCCTCGCCCCAGTTGAGCAGCGCGAGCCTGAGAGACTCGGTATACACGTCCTTAAACGGCATAAACACAGGCGCATTGCGCACGCCCGCATGCCAGAGCCCATTGAGCGCCTCGTCCACACGCGCACGCTCGCCGTTTGCCATGTAGACAACCTGTACGCCCAGCTTTCGCTCGCCCGCATAATACGGAATCGTTCCGCCAAAGAAGATGAACTCATCGTCGCAGTGCGCGGAGACGAGTAAAAGATCCGCCTTTTGTAGCGGCGACAGCCAGTTGTAAACACCGTCCGGCAGCGTTCCTTCGGAATAGAGCGTGATCTCCGCGATTTGCATGCCGCCGTCGGATACGAGCGACAGCGCGCGTGCTTCCGGCAAGATTGGGTAGCAGTCGTTGAAGCCCGGCTCGTCGATTCTCTCACGGGAGATCTCCATGCCGTCCTCGTCCGATTGCACCAGTATAACACAATCCGGCAGGGTGTACCACTTGACGTATGCGGTGCGCACCGCGGCCTCAGACGGCCAGGTCAGCGAGAACACCTCTTCCGGCGCAAATTTGGAGTACGTCTCTACTGTTCCATCCCGCATGCGGCGCAGCGTTCGCCCGTCCTGCGCGGATGACAGCCGCGCCTCCGGGGTGATATCCTGCGCTGTCTGCGCGTTTTCCGCATGCGAAATCGCCGGCGCGGCAAGCATAAGCACAGCCGCGCCGACGACGAGAATCGCCATTTGTTTCCGCGTCGCTTTTTTCAAATCAGGAGCGTGCCTCCTTTTATTGTTCCGCCTCCAGCCGCGCATTTGCCTCGCGCATCTCCTGCTCGGTCTTAACAAGCTCTTTTCTGCCAAAGATCAGCAGTAGGCCGCCGCCTGCAAAGAGGAGCAAGAGGCTCAGGATGCCAATCGACGCGCGGTCGGTAAGCATATAAAACATCGCATACAGCAGCGGTCCGATCACGGTTGCAAACTTGCCGAATACATCGTAGAAGCCGAAGTATTCCGCGCTTCTGCTGCGCGGCACCAGCTTGCCGTAGTACGAGCGCGAGAGCGCCTGAATGCCGCCCTGCACGGTGCCAACCAGCACCGCAAGCACCCAGAAGAGCGTGGTTGCGGTCTGTTTTGCGCTGTTGTAGTTCACCTGCTTTTGCGTGTCCTTGGCGTAGGCTAAGAGCCGCGTTCCGACGGACTCGATCGCGGCAACCGCTGTCGTCCGCGCGGCATCGCCGGAGAACGCATAGCTCACGCCCGCAGGATCGCCGGCCTTGCGCACGGAATCCGCCACCGCCTCGTCAAACGCAGCGGCGCGATCCTCCGCCGAGAGCGCGGCGCGCGTATCCTCCACAAAGTCCCGCTGGAGCGCCTCCCATGCCTTCTGGTCTTCCTTGGTTTCATAGACGACGCCCTCCGCCGCGATGCCCGAGCGCGTGGTGTCCACAAGGTCGAGCTGATACGGCTCGACCAGCCGCCCCATAAAGAAGCCCACGCCGCAGATGACGAAATATACCGCAATGGCGGCAATGATCATCCGTATCGCGCCAAACTTGCCGGAGAGTTTGCTAAAGAGAATCGCGCACGGTGCCGCGACCAGCTGGGTGAGCAGCAGCGCGAAGATCATGCCCGTGGTGCCAAGGCCAAGCGTCGCGCCATAGTTGGTGGCGAGTGAGATGACAGCGCCAACGCCGTCGATATAGAGAAAGTATGCGATCAGGTAGATGAAGAGGCCGCGGTTGTTCACGCAGCGCTTCATCGTATCCCAGAGGTTGCGAAACGCGTGCTTGGCAAGCTCGCTCGGCGGGGTCTCTACGTAATGCACCTGCTTGACGTTTTTCAGGATCGGGATTGAGAACACCAGCCACCATACGGTGACGATGAGAATGGCGAACTTCATCGCAATGGGGTCATAGTTTCTCAGCAGCATAACCGCAATGGAGATCACAAACGGAATCGTGCTGCCGCCGATATAGCCCATGGCGTAGCCCCAGCTCGAGACGCGGTCCATGCGATCCTCGGTGGTGACATCCGTCAGGAACGAGTCGTAGAACACGCAGGAGCCGCTAAAGCCGATGTGCGAGATCACATAGCCGATGAGCATCCATTTCCAGTCCTCAAAGAACGCCAACGCCGCCGTGGACAGCGTGCCGATGAGGATGAACGCAAAGAGCAGTTTTTTCTTGTTGCCCTTAAAGTCGGCAAGCGCGCCAAGTGTCGGCGCGATGAAAGCGCCGATGAGCGAGGCAAGGGAAACGCCGATGCCCCACCATTTGTTGCCAAGATCTCCGGCCATACTTGCGTAATAGATCGGAAATATGACCGCCATGATGTTGGTTGCGTAGACGGAGTTTGCCCAGTCGTAGAAGATCCAGCTTTTCTCCACCTTGGTGAAGCGCTTGCTTTCGTCGCGCTGACGCATGTAATAACCCACCTTCTCCCAAATGAATTTTGAATTATTAAAGATGATAACAAGGACTGATTGCAGTATAGCATTCTTGGAACGAAGGAACAAGGAAGATTACTGGTCTGCTACCGGTTGGGCAGGTGAATGGGGAAGATTTTACGCGCGCTTTATTCAATCATGATCGCGCTCAAATATAGATTGCCGTTTCACCGAAAGCGCTCGCCTTTTCTTGCTGCGAAGAAAGAGAGGGCGTTTTGCGCCCCCTCAATGGTCTCCCGTTACTCCTCGGTCTTGGTTTCAGTGTTTTCTGTGATTTCGGTGGCTACGGTTGCTTCCTCGCCCTCCGGCAAGGCGGTGATTGCTTCGTCGGCTTCCTCCGCCTCCTCGGCATGCGGAACGATCTCGACCGATACCACGCGGGTGCCTTCGTCCACTCGCATGAGCCGCACGCCCTGCGTGTTGCGCGAGATGATGTTCACCTGATCCAGCGGCAGGCGGATGATGGTGCCGTCGTCGCGAATGAGCATGACGTCTTCGCCGTTTGCGGTCATCTTCAGGCACGCAAGATCGCCCGTCTTTTCGGTCAGCTGGGTTGCCAGCACGCCCTTGCCGCCGCGATGATGCAGCGGATACTGCTCCTCCGGCGTGCGCTTGCCCATGCCGAGCTCGGAAACGGTGAGCACGTTGCCGCCGCGAACGACCTTGACCATGTCAACCACTTCGTCATCCTCGGCAAGATTGATGCTGCGAACGCCCATGGCGGTTCTGCCCATGGGGCGCACATCCGCCTCCGCAAAGCGGACGCACTTGCCCTTGCGGCTGGCGATGATGAACTCGTCGTCGCCCATGCTGTATTCCACCGCGATGAGCGCATCCCCTTCGCGCAGGCTCTGCACGATGAGGCCGCCTTTGCGGATGTTTTGCACATCGCTCACCGGCGTCTTTTTGATGATGCCCTCGCGCGTGGCCATCACGAGATAGCCCTCCGTGCCCTCGCCCGCAACGGGGAACATGGCGGTGACCTTTTCCCCTTCGCCGAGCTGAAGCAGGTTCACGATCGGCATGCCTTTTGCGTTTCGGCCGGACTCCGGAATGGTGTAGCACTTCTTCCGAAACGCCCTGCCAAAGTTTGTGAAGAAGAGAATGAAGCTATGCGTGCTGGTGACAAACAGCCGCTCCACAAAGTCTTCCTCATGCGTGCCCTGGCCGATCACACCGCGCCCGCCGCGATTTTGCGCGCGGTAGGTGTCTGGCTTGAGGCGCTTGATATAGCCAAAGTGCGTCATAGTGACGGCCATGTCCTCTTCCTGAATCACGTCGTCAAGGTCGATATCGTCGATCATCTGCGTGATCTCGGTGCGGCGCTTGTCGTTGTGCTTGTCCTTGATAACAAGCGCTTCTTCCTTGATGATGGCAAGCAGCTTGCCCTCGTCGTCGAGAATGCCCTGTAGGTAGCTCACACGTTCGCGGAGCATGCGGTCTTCGTCCATGATCTTATCGCGCTCAAGCCCCGTCAGGCGTTGGATGCGCATGTCGAGGATCGCCTGCGCCTGCCGCTCGGACAGACCAAAGCGGTCGATGAGCTTTTGCTTCGCTTCCGCGGGGCTCGCGCTCGCTTTGACGAGCTCTATGATCTCGTCGATATTGTCCAGCGCGATGATGAGCCCTTCGAGGATATGCAGCCGCTCTTTCGCGCGGTTGAGATCATAGGTTGTGCGGCGGGTGACGACGGTTTTCTGATGCTCCAGATAATAATACAACACGTCGCGCAGCGGCAGCACCTTGGGTTCGCCGTCCACGAGCATGAGCATGATCACGCCAAACGTGGTCTGCAGATCCGTGTGTTTATAGAGCTGGTTTAAGATCACGTTTGCGTTGACGTCTTTTTTCAGCTCGATGACCACGCGCATACCCGTGCGGTCGGTCTCGTCCCTTAGATCGGAGATGCCCTCGACGCGCTTTTCGTGCACGAGCTCCGCGATGCGCTCCACCAGTCTGGCTTTGTTGACCTGATAGGGGATCTCGGTGATGATGATGCGGCTCTTGCCCACGCCGTAGGCTTCGATCTCCGCGCGCGCGCGCACGACGATTCTTCCTCTGCCGGTGCGATAGGCGCTTGCGATGCCGGAAAGGCCCATGATAAGGCCGCCCGTGGGAAAATCCGGTCCCGGCAGCACCTGCATGAGCGCTTCGTTGTCGATATCCGGATCATCGATCAGCGCGCAGAGTGCGTCGATGGCTTCGCCTAAGTTGTGCGGCGGGATGTTCGTCGCC